>DAOPYU010000044.1:0-16184 GCA_035353095.1 Candidatus Sumerlaeota bacterium
CCCAGCACCCCCTCGCGCTTGCGCAACTCCTCGAGCGCGTGCGTCAACTGGAACTCCCCCTTGTGGCGCAGGTTGAGCTCGATCAGTTCGCCGAGCAGGCCGAAAACCTCCGGCTTGATGATATAGATCCCGAACACCGTCAGGTAGTGCCCCTTCTCGACCCCGTCCACGCACAGTTTGAGCCGGGCGTAGTCAATCGTCGGCTTCTCGGAAAACTCCGACACGCTCAGGAGCGAATCCGGCTCGACCCACTCGCCCGCCACCGTGCCGTAGTTGCCGATCAGTTCCTCGGGCGTCTTCATGAGCCCCACGACACTCTTCTGGTGCTTCTCATAGACCTCGAGCAGCTGTTGCGCGCACGAGACCTCGTTCGACGTGCGGTAGAGGTGATCGCCCAGAAACAGCATGAACGGCTCGTCGCCCACCCACTTGCGCACCGCATGGACCGCGTGACCGAACCCCTCCTGGCGGTCCTGTACCACGAACCGGATGCGCCGCCCCAGGTCGCTCAGGTACTCCGAGTAATCGCGCAACGCCGTGGGCAGCTTGTTGTAATAGTCGGCCGAGACGCGCAGGTTGAAATACTCGTCAAACATCTGCTGGTCTTCCTTGCGCACCACCAGACAGACCTCCTCGACCCCGGCGCTCACCGCCTCCTCCACGATCAACTGAATCGCCGGTTTGGCCAGACCGTCGCGGTCCACCACCGGGAACATTTCCTTCTTCACCGCCTTCGACGCCGGGTACACCCGCGTGCCGAAACCCGCCACCGGAATCACCGCCTTGCGCACCTTTCCGGGCGGCGCGATGTCGAGCCGCAGGCAACTCATCTCCAGGTCCCGCTCGATGATCTCGATCGCGCGATCGCGCGACTCCTGATCCCGGCAAACAAACTGAGCCGTGCCGTCCCCCTGTGACCCGACCCCTTTGCCGCCCCACACCAGCTCGCGCAACGGCTCATGGGCCAGCAGGCGATGCAGCACGGGCGACGTGAGCTGCGCGGGACATACCGGCGCGACGAAACGGTCGAACAGTTCCTGCGCGCGCGTCATCAACTGGCCCACCTTCTCGCCATCCCCTTCGCGCAGCGCGTCGAGCGCGTCGAACACGATCTGCTTGTTCAACTCGCCCAGAAAATGGTGGACCTCACGGTCCTGATCCGTCTGCGGGAAGGGGTAACAATGGTTCAGTTTCGCCAGGATCTCGCGCGTGTCCTTCGACGCGCACAGGTCCACAATAATCAGGTAGAGCGGGCGCTTGATGGGAATCTCGTCCACGTGGAGCAGGTCGCCGTCGAACGTCATGAGCAGCGACCGCTGCCCATAGGCGCACCCCTGATCCATCCGCCCGCACCGCGAGGGCGTGAGCAGCTCGCCCTGGTACGCGTACTCCATCTCGCCCCGGGTCGTCATGCGCAGGTCGTACACCTGATTGAACGCCCGCACCGTCAGCACGCAGATGGCCGCTGACGAAGAAAGCCCCTTCTTCATCGGAAGGTCCATGTCGAAACAGTCTATCTCCAGCCCGCGCACGTGGTAATGCACCAGGATCTGGTGCGCCACCCCGGCGATGTAGCTGAAGAAGCCGCCCTTCTCCGCCTCCGCCAGCAGCGCGCTCTTTTCCATCGCCACCTCGAACGGCCCCACGACGCGTCCGTCTTCGAGCCGGCTGCGCACAATCAACTTCGACGGGTGCGGGCACACCTCGGCGTGGATACCCTGATTCGTCCCCGCGATGATCGTATAACCCTTCTCGATCTCCGCATTGATCCGGCGGTACCCCCCCGCCCAGTCCGTATGCTCGCCAAACAGACAGATCCGCCCCGGCACAAAAACCCGCATTTCCGCGTCTCCTTACTCTCACATTCCAAACCCACCGCCCGTGATTTCCACCCCCGTGCGCGATTGCGGACAGTATCGTGTGCGGCGAAAAGAAAGTCCAAAAGAAAAGAATGAACCCGGACCCGGCACTGAAAACAGATCTTCCGGCATTCTATGAAAGTCTCGTTTTTCATCCTTAACAGGGAGTTTTCAGCGATAAAAGAAATCCCAGAGGAACAGGATGAGCCTGGCGCAGCGAAACCGCAACCAATGCGAAGTACCCCGGAGGGGTACAGGCCAGTAGCCGGGGGTGACCGAAGGGAACCCCCGGAATGAGTCTCCCCTCTCGCGCCCCAGCGGGGCGCAGGTTGGTCATCCACAGACATCAATCAGGTTTTTCTCATTTCCCAAAGATTCCCCGAATTGTTCTCCTCCGCCCCATCCGGGGCGGATAAAATTTGGGGGACAGGTCCGGGGGGTTCGCTTCGCTTCACCCCCGGCTACTAACCTGCGCCCCGCTGGGGCGCTTTCCAAGGGGAACTTATTTGAATACTTACGGCTTGCGTAGATTTTGCGAGATCGTAGAACAGGATGAGCACAGATAGCCGTGAAATGAATCGGGTCTGTACCACTATCTCGCAATATCGTTGCCGTTTGCGTAGATTTTGCGGGCGAGTACAGGCAATACGGACCGCAATCTCGATCCGGTCCCAGCCCTGAAAGGGCGGCCCATGTCAGCCCGGGGCAGAGCGAAGCGACGCCCCGGGTCACATGCCCCCCTTCCTCTTCAAGGGCTGAAAGCCCGCTCCAAGCGAAGCGGAAACTAACGGGTAGAATCGCAATCCCCGAATCCCGCAAGACCGCCCGGAACCACGACCGCGCCAATCAGGAGATTGGCGATCCCAGGAGGGCGCTCTCTTCACAAAACGCGAAGGTTACAAGTTTCACATTCTTTCGGTTGCGGCTTCGCTGCGCCAGGTTTATCTGTGGTTTCATATCGTTGAAGAACGAAAGAACGAGGTCAAGCCTCAAGCCCCTTGACCTTGCGGATCATGGTCTTGGTCGCGTTTTCCTTCGGGTTGCCCGTGATCACCGTCTCGATACCCAGCTCGTCCGAAATCACCCGCTCGGGCACATTCTCGGCCGTGTAGTCGGTTCCCTTGGCGTGGACGTCGGGCCGCAGCGTCCGGAGCAGGTTCTCGCACGTCTCTTCCTCGAACAGGATCACGTGGTCCACACACTTGAGCGCCTCGAGCACGTCGAGCCGCTCGCGATTCGTGCAGATCGGGCGGTTGTCCCCCTTGAGCGCGCGCACCGACGCGTCGCTGTTGAGCCCCACCAGCAGCACATCGCCATGCACCCGCGCGTCCTCGAGGTAGGACACGTGCCCCCCATGTACCACGTCGAAGCACCCGTTGGTGAGCACCACCCGCTTCCCCTCGGCCTGATATGCGCGCACCTGCGCCGCCAACTCTTCCAGACTCGCCGCCACCTTTCCCATGCCGCACACTCCTGTTCTCGAAAATCCGGCCTTCCGCCGACGACCTGCCGGCAGAACAACCGGGAATTAAACATCCTGAACGTCGGCTCCTCGCGACGCGGAAAATTTCCCCTCGCTCTCCCGCCGAACCACCGCGCCATGATGGCGACCGGAAGAGAACCGGTCAACCGAAAAAACACCCGTCCATGTCAACACGAGGGAGTATCAGGAAACAAAAAGGGAAAGGACACGATTTGCGGGATTTACACGATCCTCTTGTGAATCCTGTAACTCCTGTCCTCCCAAGGCTTCTTCTCACGCTCACCCGCACGCCTCGCCCCGGGCGTGGGCGAACGTCAGCATCCGGCCCCCCGTGCCGCCGTCGCGGCGGTAGGAGTAAAACAGATCGTCCTCCTCGAACGTGCAGCGCGCGTCGAGTTCGATCTGGTCCGGACGCAACCCGGCCTGGACCAGCTGGCACCAGTTGATCACCCCGAGGTTCAGGTTCCGGAACTCGTCACCCCCGATGGCGCCCGGAAAATGCGAAAAATGATCCCGGAACTCCGCCGCCATCTCTTCGCTCACTTCGTAGTGGTACCCGCAGACCGACGGCCCGATCCAGACCAGCAGGTCCTCGGCGCTCGACCCCAACTTCTCCAGGTGCCGCAACGCCCAGGTCGCGATGCCCAGCAGCGTCCCCTTGCGCCCGGCGTGCGCCACCGCCACCCGGCGGCTACGACGGTCCACCAGCGTCACCGGCACACAGTCCGCCGTGAACACCCCCACCAGCCACCCCGGCTCGGACGCCACCACGCCATCGGCGCCCGGTACCTCGAATACTTCTCCCGACTCCACCTGCTCGGAATCTTCCACATCGCTCCCCACCACGGCGAGGCGGTGGCCATGCACCTGTTCGCCCACAACCACCGGCACCGGCTCCAACCCCAGAAGCGTCGGCAGATCCGCCGCCACCCCCAGGCGCGGCTCATCCGCCTCCGCGGCCACCCGCGTCGTCATACCACAATTCAACCAATCCAGGGATTCGAACAGGTAGGGACGAATGATCTTGGGGACGCCCCCCTCGGACGGCTCCCCCCCTGCCGGTCTGGCGCGCCGCTTTGGCTGGAAAGACCCCATGGAAAACCTCTGAGAAAACGTTTTATCAACCCATCGCACCCGGTCCGGTAAACAACGGGAACGCGATGGAAAACCTGGACGCAGCCACCGTCCCCGCTACGCCTCGCGCACCCCGCAGAAAAGCGGGTTGGCCCACTGGTAGTTCGGGATGTTGATCTCGCCGCTCCAGTGGTGACCCACGTTGGTAGGCAGTTCGGTATCCTCGGGATCGAGCCAGTCGTCAAACCCGAACTCCTCGAGCTGGCGCGCCGCCGTACGCCGCGCCGCCCGCTCGACCATGTTCAGGTCCGAGTCGAGAATGTCCGACTCGAGCGCGTTGTCCCACGCCTTCTGCGACACGCCGTACTCCTGCAGGTTGTAACGCTTGTAGGCCGACTTGAAATCGAACAGGTACTCGCGCAGCGCCTGGGTCGCCGCCTCACAGGCCGCCTTGTCGTCCAGATAGCGGTACACGGCAATCGCGTTGCCGAAGGCCAGCGTCAGCATCACCACGTTCTGGAACATGGCGCGCTGGTCGAGGTTGTCCGCGTCGAGCGCATACGAGTTGCAACTGTCGAGCAGGAAGAAATACGCCTGCGCGGCCAGCGCCGCCGTCACAATCTCGACCATCTTGGTCTTCTTCTTCGACCCCTTGCGCAACGTCCGCTGGACGATATCGTCAATCCGGATATCCGCCTCGCTCATGTCGTGCTGAATGAAATGCTCGCGCCAGTAGATACACGCATACTCGACCAGGAACTCCTCGACGCTGGCGCGCGCCGTATCCGCCGAGCGCGCCCCGGTCAGTTTGGCCAGCACCCCCAGCATCCCGTTCTTGAGCGTTTTGGGGTCCCCGCCCACGATCCGGAAGCAATCGTCGCGCGTCTTCGTCCAGGCGATCTTCCAGCAGGGCGACCCCTGGCGTTTTTCGTTCCCCTTGCCGGAGCGGCGTACAAACGGCTTACTGGACATCACCTGCGGTTTGCCATCTGCTGCCAGAGCCCACCCGCGCCAGCGTCCGTAGGCGTTCTCCTCGCCCATCGGGTCCTGATCCGGGCGCTTGTCCACCATCTCGACCACCAGCGGCTCGTGCGACGCCACGCCGAAACGCCCATTCAACTTGCGCCGCGCGTACGTATCGGGCGAAACCGACAGATAGCTCAACTCGCACAACTTCAGAATCCGCTGCTCGTAATTCACCGCATCGCGCGGCGAGTAGGTCAACGATTCGATACTCTCAAAGTGCGCCCACGTGTAATCCACTCCGCTGTCGCCCAGGTTCGCGTCCACCTTCGCGATCGTGCGGTCAATGATCTTCTTGATGGACGGGTGACTGTGCATCATCCAGTTGCTGAACCCCGGATCGCGGAAAATCACCGTCGTGTCCTTGAGGGGCTTTTTCCCCACCGAGAGCTGACACCAGGATTTCATCAGTTTGTCGAGGCTCTGCTGCGAGGCCAGAGGCGAGTCGAGCAGCAACACCAGATGCGGCTTGCGAAACTTGCGTGCCTGCGCGAACTTCTGAAACTCGTCGCACACGATCTGAACCGTCTCGCGATCCATCGCCGCCTCGGGCGCCCAGAACCCGATCACCATCTGGTTCTCGTCAATACTCTTCAGATACCGCTCATAGGCCCGCAAAACCGGCTCAAAGAACACCAGGCCGAGCCGCACACACAGCCGCCGGTCGAAGTTCGACGGCAGAAGCGGCAGGATGCAGTGAAACGGCGTCGTGAGCGTCGGCGCCACGGCCCCGGTTTCATACAACTCGATCAACTTGCTGTAGGACGTCTCGCCCGCCTCGTAATCGTGCTCGATCAGACGGGCCAGCGTGTCGGGGTCCACGGCCATGGACATGAACGGCACCATGGTGCGCTCGTGGTGATCGTTTTCCAGATACTGACGCAGGAAAGCCGTGGCGCGCAGGAAAATCCGACCGAAAAGCCGGTAGCACTGGATCATCATGTCGGTCCAGTTGCGCCCCTTGACCTGCCGTTCGCCAATCGTGGTCGTCACCGGGCTGAGCCGCTCGAAGAACTGCGGCGGCTCGGAGAAGAAATCCACCACTTCTTCCGGGTCGTCGTTGCCCAGCCTGGCCTCCAGCACCCGCTCGATGTCAATGCGTGAGCCAGCCAGATAAGTATAACTGTGATAAACGGGATGAAAGCGGTTCAGCAAAAGAATCCACTCCTCCTTATCGCCAAATTATACGATTGCCGTGCTTTCCCCCCGGCAAACCTCCAAACGAACCAGCAAGAGACGTGCCGCCTTGCGCCTCATCAGCCGGGAGCCAGCTGCCAGGAGAACTCCCGCAACAATACGTCTCCAACCCAATGGACTCTATCACCAGAACTCCCCTTTTGTCAAGCATTCGCACATTGCCCGAACGCCGACACCTCCCCGGTTTTCCGCCTTTCGGATGTCTTTCCTCAAAATACTGATATTCAAGGGGTTATGAATCCACTCTGGGCGCGTTTCTCCTCACCCCTGGAAAGCCGGAGGCCCCGATCCCCATCCACGAAAACGCATAACTGCCTTCAAATCAACAGGATAAGAAATGATCGGGAAATCCCGGTTGATACCCGAGATTTTCCGATAACCAGTCTGCCGATGCCGAGTCGGAAAGAACCGCTGAAACAGAAACTCGGAAGGCTGATTTCAGACAGGTTGAGAGAAAATCAGACCGCGCCGGAAAACAGGTTCGCTCAGACCTGCTGGCCCCTCTGACTCAACAAACGCCCCACCTGTTCCCAACTGCGCAACAGCATATAATGATAATTTTCCTCAAAATAATTCCCGAAACTGATCCGGAAACAGTGCAACGCCTCCACCCGGCGTCCCAGCGCCCGATACGCACATCC
Source organism: Candidatus Sumerlaeota bacterium (assembly GCA_035353095.1). Taxonomy (GTDB): domain Bacteria; phylum Sumerlaeota; class Sumerlaeia; order UBA8349; family UBA8349; genus DAOPYU01. The sequence continues at coordinate 7,278 of DAOPYU010000044.1, forward strand.
GCGGAAATAATGCAGATAGAAGTCGTCCGGACCCACAGGCGCCAGATTCTCCAGCACCGCCAGCGCCAGTTCCGGCTCCCCACTGCGCGTCAGACACTGAGCCAGAAAACTCTTCGCCGGCACTTCTGACGGTTCGGCCTCGACCAGCCGCGTCATTTCGGCCCGCGCCTCGCGCCAGCGGTTCAGATCCCCCAACGCCCAGGCCCGCAACAGCCGCAAATGCCCGGGCGGTTGCGGCTGTCGCGCCAGTTCGGCATCCAGCCACCCGAGCGCCTCGGCCGAGCGCCATTCGAGCAGGGCGATCTCGATTTCCGCTTCGGTAACCTTCGCCTTCTTATCCCCCTGTTGCGATTGGGACTCCTCTTCTATCTTCTCGACGCCTTCCCCCGCGCGATCCTGCAAAACGCGGTCGAGCGCCATCGCTCCGAGCGACAGATAGAGCGACTGGGTGGAAAGCGGGCACCCGGCGGTCTGCGCCGAAATGCGGGCCGTGGCCTCCCATTGTTTCAATGCTTCGTCAAACCGATCATTCTCGAAAAGCGCCAGCGCGTACAGGTTCGCCACCACGGCATTCTTCGGTTCGCCCGCCGCCAGATCCCGCAGGTCGTCCACCACCCGGTCGAAGCCCCCCGCGACCATCCAGGCCACAGCGGTCTGGGTCCGGACGACCAGAGGAGCCAGCCCGGCCGCTCCCGCCCGGCGCCAGGCCGCCTCGCTGGCCTCCGCCAGCCCGGCGTCACGCAGCACTTCCCCCGCATCGCGCCAGAACTCGGCCGGCTTCGCGCCCGCGGGGACGGTTAACGCGTCGGCCCCTTCCCGGAAGACGGCCAGCAAGCCCTGCGCGACCGGCACTTTCCGGTCCGCCAGCGCGGCACGCGCTTCGATCAAGAGTTGTCGCAAATCGCCCGTGGCCATGAAACAAAACCTTTCCTGGTACAACCTGACACGCGCAACCGGCGGGAACCCGTGCGCGAAAATTTCAGGGACAGCCCACTGTCGCGGGCACTCCGGCTCGTCCGCTCCGATTTCGCATCCCCTTCCCGCGGACGTTTCTCACGCCGGGTCGGCGTAGATGCGGAAGTCCATTCCCGGGAAAATGTTGTACCGATTCTCGAGGTCCGACAGAAACGCTTCCTGACGCGCGCCCGTCTCGATCAGGCGGCACAGCTCGTGGAAGTTCCACAGGTGCTCCTTGGTTCGGCGCACCGCATACTCGACCGTCGTGCCCGTTTTCATGATGAAGGCCCAATCACTGCTCTGGGCCAGCATCAGCTCGCGCGCGGCCTGGTTCAACAGGCGCACTCGGCCCCCCGATTGTTCCCACCGGCACCGGTTCGCCAATGCGATCATGCGGGCAGTCGCCTGGTGCAGGTGGCGGTAGATCCAGTCGTTGCTCCCCTCGAGCCAGACCTCGCAATAGCCTTTGCTCCCCCAGGAGGAAAAGGACGGAGTCGCCACCTGATTGGTCGGGTAACGCTCCAGGTACTCCGACGGAGTAATGAGTTCCAAGGCCTCCGAATCGTAGTGAATCTTGCGGCAAAGCGACTCGAGGAAAAGCGGCCCTTCGTACCACCAGTGCCCGAACAGTTCGGCGTCATAGGGGGACACGATCAGCGGGCGCCGATCCATCCGCGACGCGAGATATTCGAACTGACGCTCGCGGTTGAACATGAAGTTGCCCGCGTGCGTGTGGACCCGCTCGGCCGCCACCGAGGGCCGGTAGGGCTGCTTGTGGGCCAGTTCGCAGGGGTTGCCCGTGATCCGGTGGTACTTGAGCCCGGTACTGATCCGCATCCCGCTTTCATGGATATAGGGGCCGATGTAATCCTCCCCCAAGTCGTATCCGATATCGCGGTAGAACTCACGGTAATCGAAATCGCCCGGGTAACCCTCGTTGGCGCTCCAGACCGACTTGGACGACTCGACATCGCGTCCGAAGGCCGCCACGCCCGAGTGGCAGTAGATCGGCGCATGGACCCCATAGACCGGCAGGCGGTCGGCATAGAGCAGACCGTGGGTGTCCACAAAGAAGTACCGAATGCCCTGCTCGCGCAACGCCATGTCCAGGCCCGGGAAGTACCCGCACTCGGCGTTCCAGATCCCCCGGGGCGGGCACCCGAAATGCTCGACATACGTCTGACGGGCAACGGCCAGCTGGGCGCGGACCGCGTTGGGGAAGTCCTCGAGCAGGGGCATGAACACATGCGTGGCACTGCACGTGATGATCTCCAGGACGCCCGTATTCTGAAAATTCGCGAATGCCCGCAACAGATTGCCCCGGTAATGATCCCGGAAAATCCGCAGCGCTTCCTGGAAGCGGTCCAGATACATGCAGGCCGCCTCGTGAAACTCGGGCTGGTACTGACGCGTGCGATGCACTTCCTTCTCGGCCAGTTCCAGGAGTCCCTCGAGGTGGCGCATGTAGCGCCGCTGGAGCAGTTCATCGGCCAGCATCGAGGCGAGGGGGGGGGTGATGGACATCGTCAGACGGAACGAAACCCCCTCGTTCACCAGACGCTCCATCATCGCAATCAGGGGAATATACGTTTCGGTGATGGCTTCATAAAGCCAGTGTTCCTCGAGCATGTATTCATGCTCGGGATGCCGCACAAAGGGGAGATGCGCGTGGAGGACCAGACACAAATAACCGGAGGGATTCTCTTTCGGCATGCACCCTTCTCCCGGGCGGCCGAGGCCGCCAGACAATACCCCAAGTTTCAGGTTTTTCGCTCGCGCATGCAAGCACAAACTCACGCTTCGCGCCCATACGGCTCACTTGCCGCCTGTGTTTTTCCACGCCCTTTCGCCTTGAAGAACGGCAGAAAATCCCGCCGGGAACCCGACCTTTTCTTGACAATTCAGGGGGAATCGTGGAAGGATTTAGAACATTCGAGTCCGCAAACAGGGCGGGAAAGCGCGGGCCATTTCGCGTGCCGACATTCCCCGGATACGGACAGACCCAAGTGCGCCAGAGCCGGTAAAACCGAGTTTTTCATACTTTTGACGGCAACACGAAAGGGGCCGGAACATGACGGATCTCAATGTGCAGGAAATTCTCAACAAAGTGCGCGAGAACAAAGAACTTCTGGAACGCAAAAGTGAAGAACTCGACCGGACAGTGGCCGAGATGAGTGGCCTGCAAGTCAGGATCGAGGAGATGGACCAGGAATTGACCGCCCTGCGCGCAGAACTCGCCCAGGCCGAAACCGTGCAGGAAGAACTGGCGCTCCTGCGCCAATATATCGCCGAGAAGGACAACGCCATTCAGGATCTGCTCATGCAGAACGCCGACCTGCAGGAGAAAATGGCGGAAACAGAAGCGCGAATCAAACAACAGCAGGTCGAGTCGAAGGACCAGGAAGCCCTCGTCGAGGAACTCAAGAACCTGCTCGGCTGACCCTGAAAAAAAACGATCCGGGCGAGGAATTCCTCACCCGGACCCGTTCTCACTTTTCTTATTCGAGACACCCGGTTCGGCGTTTACGTTTTCCGAAACCGGGTGTCTTTCTGTTTCATTCTCAGAACACCGGCTCGGACACTTCCGGCGTGCGGGCCGTATCGTTGATCACTTTCAGCCCACCCATTCCCATGCTGCTGGCCGTGGTCGGCGACTTCGGTTGAATCCCCACACGAAAGTCCATCTGGTTGGACGAACTGTCGTTACTGCTCGAATCGTAGATGTTGTTGCGGAAACCGATACTGAACACCAGCAGGGCGTCGTGCATGTCCCGTGAGAACCCGAAACGCAATTTTCGGAAACCGCTGATGCGCGAGTTCCAATCACTCGTCACCTCCGAGGTCCACTTGGGCCCCACCCGTCCTCCCAGCACCGTCCGAATGGTCGTTTCGTTATCTTCTTCGGTGTAGCGGTCGTAATTGTCGTTGCCGCCGCTCGACTGGTCCAACTGCTCGTAGTACTGTGCGCCAAACCGCGCCCACCACAATCCGCTCGCCGGACGATAGTTCGTGTAGGCCCGCCACCCCAGCGCCGAGTCCGTGTACTGCAACGGATCGCTCGGGTCGAAAATCTGCGTTTCATACACGCCGGTACTGCCCGAGAAAGAGAGGCGCTGGTCCGCGGAACTCCAGGAACCGGACACCACATTGGCGCTCACCGGTTCGTTCGCATACAATTCACTGCCGCTGATCAGGTTGCGGTAGGAACGCAAGGCGAGTTGGAGACGGGGACGCGCCACGTAGTAACGCAGGACCGCGTCAATGTTGTGCTCGCGCAGGCGGAAGTTGTACAGGTCGTCGCGCACGAAGCGATCCCCCATGCTTGCATACCATTCGCCCAGCGAATCCTCCGTCGTTTCGCGGAAGCGGTGCGTCAGGTTGAACGTCAACGCGTCGCTGAAGCGGTGCTGCAGACGCAGCATGGTGTCCCCATACGCGAAACCGTCCGAAACATCATCCTTGAGGTTGTAGCGCTCGCGTCCGACCAGGAACGTTTCCGGTCCCACAAACGTCAGGCCCCCCTCGCGATCTTCCAGAGTCAACGGATCGTCGGGAGTCGCATCGAAGTTATAACCGAACTCGTCATCCTCGCGCGCGGCCATTCCCACTCCCGCGCCCACCCGGGCCATCAGGGTCGTACGCTTGGAAATGCGCCAGCGGCCCATCATTGCCTGGTACCAGTCCACCCCTCGCACCATGGCGTCGTCATCGGAACTGACGGCATTGAGCCCCTTGTCGAGGTTGTTGAAAATATTCAGGTCGGAGTAGTAATAGAAGGGCAGATTCCACATTTTGAGCCACGTGGTGGCCATGGTGATCTGCGGGGCGCGCATACTGGCGGTTCCCCAGCGGTCCGTCGGAATCCCCTCGTCATGCCGATTCGAGATTTTCTTGTCGGGCTGTTCATCGAAGTCGCGGTCGTTGTCGGACGGGCTGGCATAATTGTTGATCCGGTCGCGTCCGACCCGATCCTTGACCTCGAACAGGATTCGCGCCACATAGTACTCGCGCGTCAGCGTCAGGGCCGTGCGCGCCCGGCGCTCCATCACACGATTGCGGTCGTTGTCGTTGAAGACATCGAGCACGTCGTCGAAGATTTCCGCGTCATTGAGCCAGTCCACATTGGCCGTCCACACCAGCCCCTCGGCCACTTCCGAACGGTGCTGGAAGCCGACGTAGTCGCGCGTCATGTCGTCTTCCCCTTCGACCTTGCGGTTGCTGTCGCTCAGGCTGTACTCATTCAGTTTTCCCCGATGCTTGTCGTTGAGGAAGTTGTACTCGTAATCGAATCCTTCGCCGGGCCCCCGCTTGGACAGATAGTCCACAAACAGGGCCAACCGTCCCTCGCTGACCGTTTCCGTCTTTTTGTCATTATTCAGGGACGGCTTACGCAGTTCATGGCGGAACGCATACCCCAGCCGTCCGTAGGCCCCGATGCGCGAGTTGTAACCGGCGCGCACGAACCAGGGCGACCCCTCGCGCAGGGATTTCGAGTAGAAGGGCAGGTAAAACACCGGCACGCCGCGCAAATAGACCGTCGCGCCGCGCATCATGAGTTTTTCATCCTTGAACACCACGATTTCGCGGGCTCGGATGTAGTAGTGCGGCACGGCGAATTCGCAGCCGGTGAACTCAACTTTCTGAAAAACAGCCTCGGATTCGCTCAACTGTTGGGCCGCCGGCCCCTCCACGGATTCGTCACCATAGGGGGTCAGGCGGAAATCGGTATATCGTCCCGACATGCCGGACGCGGAACCGGTCTTTTGGACAAAGTCGTACGTGAGACTCTTGGCATGCACTTCCCCATCGCTGCCGCGCGTCAGGACGACATTGCCGTCGGCCTTGACCTTCTTTTGCGCAAGATCAATCCGCATCTCGTCCGCTTCGAGCTGCATCTTCTGGCCGCCCACCATGTAGGAAACCCGTGTGCGGTTTTTCGAGTAGGCCGTGTTGGTCTGCTCGTCGTAGTCCAGATAATCTTTCTTGCTGAGGGCCTCGATGCTCAACCCCTCGGCCAGTTCCTTGGGGACTCCCGCCTCGATGGGCGTAATGGTCCGCGCCCCCGTGTCGGATTTCTCTGCGTTCGGCGCCACGGTCTGTGTGCCGGACGTCGCCGCAGGGGGTTCAGGCTCCTGTGCCCCGGACGGCGTCGCAAACGCGCACACCCCCATCAGGATTCCCAGACACGACAAAAGGCGTAACCGCCGCCCGGAAAGAACTCGGGAAAAAGGGACAGTTGTCAGCAATTGCACTCCCAGCCTCCGCGGTTCCAGATTCTGCCTCGCCTGCTCACACGAAGCCAGCCATCCGAACCCGAACATATCCATCACGTTTTTCATCATCTACACCACAACCTGCCATCCATCAAGAACTGTGTCCGAGCTACGACGGCACCCCGCTCTTCTCCCCCCGAGTTCTGCACAAGACCCGACAAGGAGCGCGTTACCGATGAACCACCCGGTGGAGCAGGTAAGCACCGATTCCCGACAACAACACAATCGGCAAGAACATGAAAAACGGACCCAGTACAAGTGAACCGGAACGGGTCAAATGCTCACCGCTATAGAGAAATCCATAAAAAACCAGCAAAAGTCCGAAAGCCACGCTGATTCCGACCGACTTCCCTGACGGTCGAATATAGATCGCCAGGGGGACGCCAATCAAGACAAAAGCGAAGCAGGCCAAAGAAATCGAGATGCGCTGATATGTCGCCGCTTCCATCGCATAAATATCGCGTTGCTCGCGCGGCGCCTTCTTCTGGTCTTCCGACTCCCTGTTTTTTTCGGCTTTGGCTTTTTCCTCTTTTTCTTGCAGGAGTCCCCGCCGGTAGGCGATTTCGTCGCCCATGTCCGTCAGGGTCAGGCCCAGCATCCGGTCGTCAATATCCTTACCCGATCGGCCCATCCCGTCCCGGCTCGTCATCATGGATTGCTTGAGCGTGTCGAAATGGAAGACATAGTACTCCGTATCGTTCCGGTTGCCCATGAAATGGATCGTCCCGTCGCGCAATTCCAGCATGGTCTTGCCCGTGGCCACATCGGTGTAAAAGGACCCCGTAGAAGCCAGAACCAGGGTTTTAACCATCTGATCGGGTTGCAGTTCCTCGGACGCCTTGCCTGAGGATTTCGAGGACTTGCTCCCGGCCTTTGTCCCGCCGGAGGGTTCCTTCGGCACGGGCGCCGGGGGATTTTCGCCCACCGCACCTTTGAGGCGGGTCAGCCCCTGAATGGCCGTATCGGAGATCCGTCCCGTCGGCTGGGAGGAAGCGGCCGAGGCATTGCCGTCGTCGGCGCCTTTTCCCGTCAAATCCAGCAGATCGCCCCCCTCCATGCACAGATACACGTTCTTCATCTGTTCGGTCGTCGGGTCGAGTTCCTTGAAATAGAACACGGCGTCGCTTCCCGCAATGCTGCGGTCCACGAAACGCCCCGGCTCGATGGCGTCCGTAATATCTACGGAAGCGGAATCGAGGAGGGTGTAGATTTTACTCATCATCCAGGGCGCGAAATAGAGGGAGTTGGCCAGGATCGCCCCGGCGGTCAGAAGGCCGAACAGCACGATCGGCAGGAATGTGCGGAACAGGTTCACGCCGTGCGTCCGGAACGCCTTGACCTCGCTGTCCACCGTCAAACGGCCAATCCCCAGAAGGGTTCCCACGAGGAGCGACATGGGCAGGGTCAGCGTCAGCAGGGTCGGCATCAGACACCCCAGCGCCTGGAGCGACGCCTGCGCCGACATGGTACCGGCGATCGTGTCCGTCTCCGTGAACACCGTCCGGACCAGCAACAGGAAGGTCAGAATCGCCATGGACATGACCGCCGGCCACAGCACCTCGCGAAATACGTACCGCTGCAGAATCCCCAACACACACCTCCCGCCCTCACGACATCCGGACACACCCTTGCCGCCTCCGGTCTGCCCGTCTTCTTGCCAACCCCATTGCCCGGCTTCCGCCCCGCCCAGCACGGGCTGGCGCGTTATCTTACCGCAACCGGCTCCAAAATCAAAACGAAAAGGCTTTCCTGTTTCCTTGAATACGGTTTCGTGGTAGAAATGCTGAGGAGCGGTCCGTACCGCCGTATTTTGACCATCCGAATGCCTTTGGAACAGGATTGTTATGGCCCAGAAGCCCAAACCGATGACCACCACCCTGTGGAACTTCCCCTCGCAGCAGTACGGGGATGAAAGTCAGGGGGACAAGGATTACCGGGGCGCCACACCGGCCTACATCCTCTGGAACCTGCTGCAACGCTACACAAAGCCCAAGGATCTGGTGGTGGATCCGATGGCGGGCAGCGGCACGACGCTCGATGTGGCACGCGAACTGGGACGGCGCGCCCTGGGATACGACCTGAACGTCACGCGATCCGACATCTTCCGCTGCGACGCGCGCAAACTGCCGCTCGAGGATGAAAAGGCCGACTTTGTCTTTATTGATCCGCCCTACTCGACCCACCTCTCCTACAGCGGCGACGAGCGGTGTGTCGGGGAACTCGACGCCCAGAGCGGCGCCTACTATCAGGGCATGGAACAGGTTATCGGGGAGATCAACCGCATCCTGCGCCCCGGGCGCCACATGGCGCTTTTCGTCTCGGATTCCTTCAAGAAGGGACAGCCCTTCCAGCCGATCGGTTTTGAACTGTTCGCCCTCCTCCGCCGTCACTTCGAGCCCGTGGACATCGTCGCCGTCGTGCGCAACAACCGCACGCTGCTGCGCAACCACTGGCACACGGCTGCGCTCGAGGGGAACTATTACCTGCGCGGGTTCAATTATCTGTTCATTCTGAAAAAACCGGGCGGTCGCCCCGATGCCCAGCGGCAGAACGCCATTCAGGGGCAAATGAACCTGCTGGCCGGGGAGAATGCGCCCGCACACCCGGTTGCCGAAGAGGCCCGTCCCCGGAAGCCCTACGAAACCCATGCGCACCGGCGCACGGGCGGGAATCCCCA
>DAOPYU010000045.1:0-16134 GCA_035353095.1 Candidatus Sumerlaeota bacterium
AGCGCCTCTTCGAACCGTTCACACAGGCCCGGGGCAACGCCACCGGCGGGGTGGGACTGGGGCTCTACATCAGCCGCAAACTGGTGGAACTCCTCGGGGGCGAACTCGCCCTGCGAAGCGAACCGGGAGCCGGGTCTCTGTTCTTCTTCAGAATCCCCTATGAACCCGTGGCCGACGAGGATCTGCCCTCGCCGCTGGCGGACCCGTCCCCCTCGTACAACTGGCTCTCAACGCCTCAACCCCCCGAGATTCTGGTTTGTGAGGATCAGACCGAGAACCGGGAATTTCTGGTTCAGGTCCTGCAATCGGTCGGGCTACGAACCCGGGAGGCGGAAAACGGAGAACAAGCCGTGCGTCAGTTTGAAGCGAACCGGCCCGACCTGATTCTGATGGATCTGTGCATGCCGGTGCTGGATGGCTATGAGGCAATCCTCCAGATCCGCCAGCAGGAATCGCCGGAGAAACGGGTTCCGATCATCGTGATCAGCGCCACGGTTTCCGAGGAAAACCGCCAGACCCTGTTACTGCGGGGAGCGAACGATTACATCGCCAAGCCGTTCCAGACCCACGAGTTGTTCGACAAACTCATCATGCACCTGGGCCGGACCGGGGCGTCTCTCGGAGAATCTCGAAATGCGGCGTCCGACCTCCTCGATACGGGCCGTCTCAACGAGATGTTGGGCCATTTGCCCGAGACCTTGATTGCGCTATTGGAAAACACACTGGCCATTCTGGATCTCGATGGTTTCAAGACGCTCCTGCCACGGGTGGTCGAACGGGAACCCGCTCTGGGAAACGAATTGAAACGGCTGGCCGGGGGGTACGAGGTGGCCGAGTTGGCCAAGATCTTCAATGCAAGGAAACCATCATGACCCACTCCGGCCACCCTGAAAGGGGACACGAAAAACACGCGCCGGTTATTCTGATTGTGGATGACGTGTCAGCCAATCTGAAGACCCTGTCCGAAATCATGCGCAGAAGCGGCTATCAGACCCGGCCCGCCCAGAGCGGCGAACTGGCGCTGAAAGCCGCCCAGGCCGATCCCCCCGACCTGATCCTCCTCGATATCCTCATGCCGGGCATGGATGGCTACGAGGTGTGTCGGCGCCTGAAGCAGGACCCCCGCCTCCGGGACATCCCGGTTCTCTTCATCAGCGCGCTCGAGGAAGCCAGCCAGAAAACCGCCGCCTTCGAAGCCGGCGGAGTGGACTACATCACCAAACCCTTTCACAAGGAAGAAGTCCTGGCCCGCGTCAAGATCCATCTCGACATCCGGACTCTACAACTCTCGCTCCAGCGCGCCAACGAAGAGATGGAAGAACGCGTGCGCCAACGGACGCTCGCCCTGGCCGAGAGCGAAAAACGCTTCCGCGTCCTGGTGGAAGAAGCGCCCGACGCCATCCTGGTGTACGACACCGAGTCCCGTCGCTTTATCGAGGCCAATGCCAAAGCCGAACAGATGTTCCACCGCACTCGCGAGGAACTGCTCTCGATCGGCCCGGAACAGTTGCATGTCCCCCTGCTGCCTGACGGCCAGACCCTTGCCGAGAGTGTGCAGGAAAACGTCCGGCGGGTCCTGAAAGGGGAGTCGCGCACAATCGAACGCTTCATCTCTCTGCCGGACGGGTCCGAAATCACCTGTGAAGTTCGCCTGGTCCTCCTGCCCTCGCAGGAACGCAACCTGATCCGCGCCAGCTACATGGACATCACCGAACGAAAAAAGGTCGAACAGACCCTCCGGCGCCACGCCGCCTTCAACAACCTGATCACCAACCTGCTGGCCCAGTTTGAAATCGAAGATCACGCCAATATTGAGGGACACATCCGCGACTGCTTGCAGGGCATTGCCGAATACTTCGGCGTGGAATCCGCTTTCCTGATTCAGATTTCCCCCGATATGGCAAACTGGAGTGTCACCCAGGAATGGAACGCGTCACCCGATCTCAGCCAGAAAGAACGGTTCCAACGGATCCCTCTGGGCACTTTCTCCTGGGCGGAAGAACGCATTCTGCGTGGCGAATTTGTCCTGATTTCGCACTTGGACGATCTCCCTCTCGAAGCGCAGTCGCTTCGCAGTTACTATGAGTCGGTCGGCGCCCGCGCGGCACTTTACCTGCCCCTGCGGGGCCACCGTCAGGGGGTCAGCGGGTGCCTCGGTCTGCTCTCCATCTCACCGAGAGAACTCCAGTGGATCGAAGAGGATATCGAGCGCCTCCAGTTGCTCAGCGACGCCGCGGCCAATGTCCTCGAACGCCGCCGGGCGGAAGAAAAACTCCAGGCCAGCGAACAACACTACCGCATCGTGACCGAAACCACTGGCCAGATCGTGTACGACCGGAACATGGAAACGGGCAAAGTGCTCTGGGCCGGCGCAATCGAGCCCATCACCGGCTTCACCCCGGAAGAATTCGGCCACATGGATGTGGAAAAATGGCAGGAACTCATCCACCCCGACGATGTGGCGCGCGTGGCGCAGGCCTGGGTCGAAACACTGCGGACGGGCCACCGCTACCACAACGAATACCGCATCCGACACAAAGACGGCCATTATACCGAAATCGAGGTCAATGCGGTTCTCATCAAAGACGACCAGAACGGCTCGTTGCGCATGCTGGGCACCATTCAGGACATCTCCGACCACGAACTGCTCGCGGAACAGTTCCGCCAGGCGCAGAAAATGGAATCCATCGGCCGTCTGGCCGGCGGCGTCGCGCACGACTTCAACAACCTGCTCACCGGCATGTTCGGCTATCTGGACCTGGCCCTCGAGGCGCTGAAACCCCAGCATTCCGTAAGGACCACCCTGCTGGAGGCCCGCAAATCGGCGGAGCGCGCCGCCACCCTCACCAAACAACTGCTGGCCTTCTCACGCCGGCAGAAAGTGGAACCCACCATCCTGAACCTGAACGAGGTGATTCAGGACCTGCACAACATGCTGGACCGACTCCTGGGTGAAGATGTGGACCTGCGCATCCTCCTGCCCGAGTCCCTCGAGCCTGTCCGGGCAGACCGGGGACAGATCGAACAAATTCTGGTCAATCTCTGTGTCAATGCCCGCGACGCCATGCCCGACGGCGGACGGATCGAAATCGCCACCGCCAATGCCGACCTCGATGAGGAGTTCTGCAAGACCCACCTCGAAGCGCAGATCGGCCCCCATGTCCTCCTGACCGTCCGGGACACCGGTTGCGGCATGAGTGAAGAGGTCCAGAAACACCTCTTCGAACCGTTCTTCACCACCAAGCCGGTGGGCAAGGGAACCGGACTGGGACTGGCCAGCATCTATGGCGCGGTGAAACAGAATGGCGGCTTGATCGAAGTCGAATCCCAGCCGGAACTGGGAACCCTGTTCCGGATTTATTTCCCCAGAACCCTCGAGTCCCCCCGGCAGACGGTCCACTCCGCCGCCGAAACCTCCTGCAGTCTTCCCCGCGGCCACGAGACCATTCTCTTTGTCGAGGACGACACGATTGTCCGCGAATTTGCCGCGCTGGTGCTGGAGCGCCTCGGTTACCAGGTTCTGGTGGCCGCCAATGGTCAGGATGCGCTTCAGACCGCCCAGCAGTTTCCGGGTGAAATCCATCTCTTGCTGACCGATGTCGTATTGCCCGGCCTGAACGGTCGGTTCCTGGCCCAGGCCATTTCGGAAACCCGTTCCCTCAAGGTCCTCTTCAATTCCGGCTACACAACGGATGTCATCGAGCATTACGGAATCCTCGAAGAAGGGGTCCCGTTCCTGGGGAAACCCTACTCGGCCCGGCAACTGGCCCACAAGGTCCGCGAAACACTGGATACCTGAACGGACAGCGGGACCGAAACAGCCGGACAGCCGGGTCCGACTCCCGGTACTCGTCAATCGGCGTTCTCTTCCAATCGGAAGTCGTAGATGCCGTTTCGCCGGGCATAGTCGCGCCACACGTTTCACACCGGCATCCATCCGGAAACTCAGAGGACGGGTTTCCCCCTCCCCGCCCTCTTGACAATTCTCCCGTTCGTGCGCTATTCCATGGGGAGGACAGGGAGACGACCGGAAAGGTCTGCGGCGGGTGAGGCGGTTCATCCTCCCCGCGATCCCGTCCGTGGAAGGCAAAAAGGAGTTGTGCAAACATGGCTGTGTACGAGTACCGGCATGTGGGCAAAGCCTGCGCCATCGGCGAAATCTTTGAAGTGGAGCACCCCATCAGCGAACCGGCGCTTCAGACCTGCCCCGAGTGTGGCGGCGCGGTGCAACGGCTGATCTCGCGGACGTTCATCAGCACCCCGCGGTCCGACACGGACCTGAAGCAGATGGGCTTTACCAAACTGGTGAAACGCGACCAGGGGGTCTATGAGAACGTGACCGCGACGGGCAAGGAGAGCCGCTACATGCTGGCCGACAAACCCGAGACCCTGCCCGACATCAAACGTAAAATTAGCGACTGACCTCATGCTGCGGAGGCATGGGGGCCACGCCACGCCCCTTTTCAGGAACTGAGCGACCGCCATGCCCACGTCCGTCCTGTCAAGTCTGCGCGAACTGGGAATCGGCGCGCAGCGATTTCTGATCTTCACGGCGGCCAATCAGGTCGCCTGGCAGTGCGTGGCGGGACTGTTTCTGGTGCTTTTTGGCCGGGCCATTGCCATGCCCGAGGCCTGGGTCGGCCTGCTTCAGGCCTTCATGCCCCTTTCGACCGTTCTGGTCGTCTTTACGGTGCCCCTGATCGAGCGGACCGGTCCACGGCGCCTTCTGCTTTTCACCTGGGGGATCCGCAACGTCCTGGCGGTCCCCACATTCGGCATGGCCTGGGCCATCTCCCTCTGGGGGCCGCAGGCCGCCTGGTATGTGCTCCTGTTCGCCACGCTGAGTTTCTGCGTTGCGCGGGCCATCGGGGTGGGCGGGTGGTTCCCCTGGCTGTATGAAGTGGTGCCGAACCGCTTGCAGGGCGTTTACTTCTCGAGTGAAGCGGCCATTGCGCAGCTGACCAACATCGCGCTGATGTTGGCCGTCGCGATCGGCCTGCAGGGCCACCCCGGCCTGAGCGCCTATTTCTGGATTTACCTCATGGGCATTCTGGCGGGCTTTCTGAGCCTGGCGGCCATCTGGCGCATCCCCGGCGGCCAGCAGATGCCACCAACCACGCGCTCGGCCCGACCGCGCTCGGAGGGTTACCGCCATGTGCTGGCCGACCGCGACTATGTCCGTTACGTCCTGCGGGCCTGTGTGGGCCAGTCGGCGCTCTGGTGGCTCCAGACGATCTACGTCCTCTACCTGCGCGATCAGCTCAAGTTCTCCGACACCCAGATCATGTGCCAGGTCGCCGCAGGCAGTCTGGGCCTGGCCCTCACCGTGCGCCACTGGGGCCACTACGCCGACCGCTTCGGCAGCATCCCGGCCATCATGTTCTCGCTCGCGGCCCATGCGCTGATCGGCCTGGGCTGGATCGTGCTGCTGCCCGGCGCCGCCTGGACCCCGCCGCTGTCCTGGTTGCTGGTTGTGCTGGGGAATGTCTTCAACGGCGCGGCCGCCATGGCCATGAACCGCGGGATGCTGCGCCGGGTACGGGAAGAAGGCCGGGTCGGCTACACCAACTTCTGGATCGTCGGCACCGCCCTGGCCACCGGCGTTACCCCCATCCTGGCCGGGGTGACCGTCCAGTGGCTGCAACTGACCGGATTCCGCATCTGTTTTCTCCTGACCGCTCTCACCAGTATCGCCTGCGCCCTCTCGTTCTTCAGCGTCGCCCAGGAAAAAGACAAGCCCCCCATCCCCGGCCTCAACGATCTCCTCAAACCCTCCATCCCCATGCGCACGCTCTGGCGCATCGTCTGGATCACCCTGGGCCTCGATGAAAGCAATCGCTCAGCAGTGGAAGGGAAACCGGGGTCTCCTCCGAGAGAAACGGAATCCTGAAAAACCCGCAAAGGCTTCTTCATCCAATTATGCGTACAAAAAAGAATCGTCATCCGGTGAACCGCTGTAGAAGCGCCAGGAACTCCTCATTGTCTGACGAATTGCGAAGTTGTGGTTCGAGTGGGGAGATGCCGGGAAGCCTCCCGTCCTACCGAAAAGGGGATGGCCCGGAGGTGGCACGGGCGTCCCGCCCGTGAAGGGCCGACGTTCTCGTCGGCAGGGCCGGAGATTTCGTGTTTTTTGTTCCGGAGCCTCTTCATGGGCGAGACGCCCATGCCACCTCAGAACCGCCTTCCTCTCTGGGTGAAAGCCCAAAGATAGGAATGTGGGTGTTCGTGAACCGAAGATTCTCTATACAATGAGGAGTTCCTGGTAGAAGCGCCAACGGCGCGAACAATTGTAACCTGGGGCATCGGCCCAGGAACCGACCGGGTTGTTTTCACAAGGGCTGAAAGCCCGGTCTATCCAAGCGTTTTCCCCATCCCAATCGGGCGGGCCTTCGGCCCTTCTGCAAATGGGGACATCCTCCCTGGGGCGACGCTTCGCTTGCCCCAGGCTACAATCAATCCGCGCCGTTGGTGCTTTATCTGGGGTTTTTGCCCGCTTCTCGGATGCGGTCCAGGGGGGGGGGTCCGACTCAGTGCTCCGCGTCGTACACCTGCACACGGATCCACATGGACGCGCATTTCTCGATAAACTTCAGGTGGATCGGGTCGCTCTGGTAGGCGTCGTGCCCGGCCACACCACGCAGGAAGACCGTCAGGTTGAACGCGAAGGAATTGTCCACGACCGGTCGTTGCTCGGTGGCGGCGGGTGTGCCGATGAAGACCGCCTCAGCGGCCTCGATATGGCTCAGTTCCTCGAGTTCCTTCCGGAACATCGCCCGCTGCTCGTCCGTCAGATCCTCTTTCAGCCAGAAAAACACCGTGTGCAGCAACATGGCGATCCCTCTTCTCTTCTGTCGGTTCTTTATCCCGTCCCGAGTGAAACACCCTCCCCCCGGGACTCCTTGACTCTCCCTATCCCTCACAGTCCATCATCAATGATCCATTATCCATTCCCCGTCTCTTCCTCCTGCGCCTGGGGGGGGGGAACCGGCGCTTCCTGGGGCATTCGGAACGAGGCGAGAAACAGGAGACCGATCCCGATACAGATAGCCGAGTCGGCGATGTTGAAGGTCGGGAATTCATGCTGTTTGTAGTGGGCCACGATAAAATCCACCACATAGCCCAGACGGAAACGGTCCATAAGATTCCCCACCGCCCCGCCAAAAACCAGCCCCAGCGCCACCCGGCTCAGGCGGTCGCCCACCGGGGTGTAAAACAGCGCCCAGATGAAAACGGCCACCGCCAGGATCAGCGCCACTCCGGTCAGGATCTCCGGATGGTCGTGGAAGAGCGAGAACGCCGCCCCCCGGTTCTCGGCATAACGGAACATCAGCCACCCGGGCACCACCGGCACCGTCCGGCCCGCCCCCGTCATCCAATCGCCCTGCTGGGGGGCAAGCGCCCGCAACACCCAGAGCTTGGTCGTCTGGTCCAGGGCAATCGAGACGATGGCGAAAATCCAGAACGTCAGCGAAGCCTGGATTTTTTGTCGTAAACCGTTTTGCAGTTGATGCACAAGTGAGCCTCGGGCTTCGCCTTCAAGCGCGGAATTCCGATCTTGTCGCCGCAGGCGACACACACGCCAAAGAGACCTTCTTCGAGCCGTTCCAGCGCAGCCTCGACCTGAGTCAGAGCCATCTCCTCTTCCTTACGCACCATCAGAGCCATGTCACTGGCCATGTTGTCGCTGGCGCCCTCGAAAAGGTGGGTGTTGGCCGTCGAGTGGTACGCTTTGCCGCTGTCGAGCGTGTTGCTGAACGTCTTGTCATCCAACTCGCGCAACACCTCGAGCAGGTGGCGGCGACGTTCATGAAGGAGTTTCTGGATCGCCGCGAGTTCCTTCTCCGTGTAGGGAGTCTTTTCTGGGAAGTGCCCCGGGTGCTCACACACCACGATCCCGTCGTAGCTGCCAAAGGCCCGGCGGAGTTCTTTGGGCACATTCATCTCGGACACCTTGCGGGTCGCAACGGGCGCGACCTTCACCGTCTTGTTATTCGCGGCAGGCGTCGTCGGCTTCTTGAGAACAACCGCTTTCGGATTGCCGACGGGCCGGGCGGCCACCCCCTTCTTCGGGGCCGGAACGGATTTCTTCACGGCTTTCTTCGTCTCGACTTTGACCGGAACCGCTTTGGACACCTTGGCCTTGGAGGCCGCGGGCCGGGCCACCGGTTTCGCAACGGATTTAACCACCGGTTTGGCAGCCGATTTAGCCACCGGTTTGGCGGCGGGTTTGACCGACGACTTCACGGCCCCCTTCACGACGGGCTTCGTCGCCGTCTTGGCGGCGGATTTGGCCGCACCCTTGGCGGCCACGGCGGATATTCCGGCGGGTTTCGCAGCGGCAACTTTTTTCCCACGAGCCGGCGAAGCCATTTTCGACGCACATTTGCGTGCGGCCGGTTTCGCGACTACCGACGGAACCGTTTCTTTCCGGACAGACTTGACAGACGCTTTCTTCACCACCGGTCTGGAAGCGGGCTTCGCGGCGGCTGTTTTCCCGGTCACGGGTTTCGGAGCGGGCTTCGCCACCGTCTTCTTGGGAGCGGCCGCTTGGACGCTCTTCGCAGCCGGGGTGGCTTTCCGGGTGGGAGCCTTGGGGGGGATCGTTTTTTTAGCCATGGGAGATTCTCCTTACGACGTCACTGCACCGGCGGCACAGGGAGGGATGTTCGGCAACCTGGCCGACTTCTTCGCTGTAGGTCCAGCATCGGGCGCATTTTTCGCCCGGACCTCGGGTCACCTCAACGGCCAGCGCTTCGTTGAGGGATTCAATCTGCACATCCGTAGCCTCGCGGTCCTCCACCGTACAGGCCGAAACGATCAACACATCGCGCAACAACAGCGCGTTTTCTTTCAAAAACGCGGCCAGTTCGGTCGTCTTCGGTTTGAAGATCACTGCCGCGTCGAGAGACTTGCCGATGACTTTCTCGCGCCGCGCTTCTTCGAGAGAGGGGTTGGCGAAGTCGCGCACGGCCAGGAACCGCGTCCATTTTTCACGCAACTCGGGGGCCAGCCAGCCCTCGGCCACCGTCGGGAAATCCTCGAGGTGGATGCTGGCCCGGGCCGGATGGCCGTACTCATAGGCTTCATCGGTGGTAAAAGGCATGATGGGCGCGAGAATGCGCGTCATGCTGGTAAAAATGTCCCACAAGGTGCTCTGCGCGCTGCGGCGCACGACGTCACCGGGGGCCGAACAGTAGAGCCGGTCCTTGAGGATGTCGAGGTAGAGGGCGCTGAGCGTGACTACGCAGAACTGGTTGATCGCGTGGTAGATCTTGTTGAATTCGAAACTGTCGTAGGCCTGGGTACAACGCTCGACGAGTTGCGCCGTCTGGTCGAGCGCCCAGCGGTCGAGTTCCTCGCGCTGGCGCGGGGCCACGGCGTCTTTCGCGGGGTCGAAGTCCGACAGGTTCCCCAGCAGGAACCGCAACGTGTTGCGGATGCGGCGGTAGGTGTCCATGAGCTGCTGGAAGATATCGTCCGAGGCCGCCACATCGTTGCGGTAGTCCTCGCTGATGACCCACAGGCGCAGGACGTCCGCCCCCATTTTATCTATGATCGTCAGGGGCGAAATGACATTCCCCTTCGACTTGCTCATCGCCTCGCCCTTGCCGTCAAGCACGAAACCGTGCGTCAGAACGGCCTTGTAGGGCGCACGGTCGCGCGCGGCCATTGAAGTGACAAGCGACGACATGAACCAGCCACGGTGCTGGTCGCTCCCCTCGAGGTACAGGTCGGCGGGGGACCGAAGACCCGGGTCGGCCTCGAGCACGGCAATGTGCGAGGAGCCCGAGTCGAACCACACGTCGAGGATGTCGCTTTCCTTCTCGAACTCCGTGCCGCCGCTGATCGGGCACTTGAACCCTTCGGGCACAAACGCCGAGACCGGCATCGAAAACCAGCAATCGGTGCCGTGCTCGGCCACCAGTTCGATGAAACGGTCAATCACTTCGATACACAGAATGGACTGTTTGGCCTTGACCGAATAGAGCACGGGGATCGGCACGCCCCAGGAACGCTGCCGCGACAGACACCAGTCGGGCCGGTTTTCCATCATGTTGCGGATGCGGTCGCGGCCCCAGTCGGGAATCCAGCGCACCGCTCCGTCAATCGCCTCGACGCATTTGCGCCGGATGTTGTCGTAGTCCATGCGCATGAACCACTGGTCGGTGGCGCGGGTGATGATGGGCTTGCGGCTGCGCCACGAGTAGGGGTACTGGTGCCGGATCGTCCCGGCGTGGACCATCAGCCCTTCCTCTTTCAGGCGCTGAATGATCTTCGGGTTGGCGTCGCCGACGAACATCCCCTGCATGGCCGGATAATCGCTCGTGAAACAGCCCCGCTCGTCCACCGGCACCACAACCGGCAGGCCGTACTCGCGGCCGATCTCGAAGTCCTCGGCGCCGTGACCGGGCGCCGTGTGGACACAGCCGGTCCCCTGTTCGAGCGTCACGTGGCGCCCCAGCAGCACGACCGATTCCTTGTCGAGCAACGGATGCGAACACTTCAACCCCTCGAGCGCGGACCCCTTGAACCGCTTGCGGATCTTCGGTTGCGGCAATTCGGCGTCCTTCGTGAACGCTTCGAGAAGCCCTTCGGCGCAAATGAATTTCTCCGTCCCGAACTCGGCCAGAACATAGTCGAAATCCGGGTGAACCGACACGGCCAGGTTACCCGGCAACGTCCAGGGGGTCGTCGTCCAGATGACGATGGTCACATCGCCCGCGTCGGCCAGTTCCTCACACACCCCGGGATTGAGCACCGGGAAGCGGACATAGATCGAGGGGGAGGTGTGGTCGTGGTATTCGATTTCCGCCTCGGCCAGAGCCGTCTTGAAATGGGGGTCCCAGTACACGGGCTTGAACCCGCGATAGACGGCGCCGCGGGCCACCATGCCGCGCAGGGCCTTCAGGATGCCCACTTCGTACTTCGGGTTGAGCGTCAGGTAGGGGTGTTCCCAGTCGCCATTGATTCCCAACCGCTGAAACTGCTGGGTCTGCAGGCCGATGTAGCGAGTGGCGTATTCGTGACACAGGCGGCGGATTTCCAGCCGCGAGCGCGAGGCTTCTTCTTTCCCGAGCGTCTCGATGACCTTCTGTTCGATGGGCAGGCCGTGGCAGTCGAAACCGGGCACAAACCGCGTGGCGTAGCCACGCATGGTCTTGTAGCGCACCACGATATCTTTGAGCGTCTTGTTGAGCGCGTGGCCCAGATGGATGTCACCGTTGGCGTAGGGCGGACCGTCGTGGAGGACGTATTTTTCGCGCCCGGCATTCTTTTCTTCAATCAGGCGGGCCAGATCCAGCTGTTTCCACCGTTCGAGGCGGGCCGGTTCCTTCGTGGCCAGCTGGGCTTTCTGGGGAAAGTCGGTTTTGGTGATTGTCAGGGTGTTTTTGTAATTCGGAGCTTCGTTTGTCATCGGGTCTATCGCTTTATTGGATTGCGCGTCGGACTCCCGGAGGGGGAACCTGCGGCGCGGTCTTGCGTCAATCGAGTTCGCCCAATCGCTCGATCACCCCGGACACGAGGGTTTCGAGTTTGGGCTCGGCGGCCACGGCGGTGGCGATAATCTCGCGGATGTCGGCCGGTTGCAACGCGTCGGGGTAGCACTCGTCCGTCACGGTCGAGATGCCCAGCACCCGCAGGCCGCCGTGGTGGGCCACCAGCACCTCGGGGATCGTGGACATCCCCACGATGTCCGCGCCCCACATCCGGAAGGCACGGTACTCGGAGGCCGTCTCGAGATTCGGCCCCGGCACCCCGATCAGGGTGCCACGGTGGGTCGGAATCCCCGCCTTGAGCGCCACGTCCTCGGCCAGGGCCAGAAGCCGCTGGTCGTACGGTTGGGACATGTCGGGGAACCGGGACCCCAGCGCGTCGTCGTTGGGACCGAGCAGGGGGTTGTCGCCAAAGAAGTTGATATGATCGTTGAGGAACACCAGCGACCCGCGCCGGATGACGGGGTTCATGCTCCCCACGGCGTTCATGACGATGAGCGTGTGGCACCCCAGCGCGCGCATGACACGAACGGGGAAAGTCACCTGCTTCATCGAATAACCTTCGTAATAGTGGAACCGGCCCTGCATGACACAGACCGGGCACCCGCGTAACGTTCCCAGGACCAGATTCCCGTGGTGGGATTCGACGGTCGAGAGGGGGAAATAGGGGATGTCGTCATAGGGGATGCGGACGGCGTTCTCGATGCGGTCGGCCAGTCCCCCCATCCCCGTCCCACAGATGATGCCGATCTGGGGTTCGATGTTGGCGCGAGCCAGGATACACTCCACCGCCTCGGCACGTTCCTCGCGTTCCTTGAGGATACTTTTGGGAACATCGGCCATCGGGTTTTCCTCCTCGGGGGCGGTTTATGGAACATTCCACTGGATGGTGTTACGTCACTTGCCGGGGCAACCCGGCGGCCTCTATAAGGCGCTGGAGGACCGACTCGGGGTCCGCGCAGACGATTCGCAAATCCTTCTGCCGGGAGGTGGCGCCGCGAAGCAATTCGACATTCGACTTCGCCACCCCGGCCGTATGGGCCAGAAACAGAATCAGGGCGGCATTGGCCTCGCCTTCGACCGGCTTGGCCTGGAGCCGCACTTTGATCCGATCCCCGTGAAGTCCTGCAAATTCAGACTTCGACGCGTTCGGTTGGGCGTGCGTGCGCACTTCAACGCCTCCCGGGACAATGCGAACGGCTTCCTGACTCAACCGGCTCGGCACTCCTCTTCCGGACCGATTCACCGGGGTCCGGGTGGGTACAATACGACCAGTCCTCCCAAAAGCCTTTTGGGAGGTGGCCTTATGTACTCCCTAGTGCCCCCCCGAGTCAAGGGGAAAAGGGAAAATCGTACATCATTTGCTTATTTATTAAGCTGTATGGGGACAGCTGGTACGGAAGGCGACTTCAGAAATGCGCAAAACCGTCACGACCGGCCCGGTGTCGGCCGGTTCTTCCCCCGGAAGATCAGTCCGGTCCGGGGACTCAGCGGTATTCCCGCAACACGTCGAACATGGCCAGAACGTTCTCGATGGGCGCGTTACCCACGATGTTGTGGATCGAACAGAAGACGAACCCGCCCCCTTCGCCGAAGATCTCGATGCGCTCGCGGACTTCGTCGCGCACCTGACGGGGCGTCCCGAACGGGAGAGTCCTCTGGGTGTCCACCCCCCCGCCCCAGAAGACCAGACGACTGCCATACTTGCGTTTAAGCGTGCGAGGGTCCATCCCGGCCGCGCTGCACTGCACGGGGCTCAGGATGTCGATCTCCGCCTCGATGATGTTCTCGATCAACGGTTCGATGCCACCGCACGAGTGCATGAAAGTCTTCCACGGGGTGTTTTCATGAATCCACCCGTTGATCCGTTTCTGGTAGGGCAGGTAGAGATCGCGGTACTGGGCGGGCGAGCAGAAGGGACCGTTCTGAGTCCCGAAATCGGTGCCGTTCGTGGCGATCACGCTGATCTTGTCTCCGACGGCCTCGTAGAGACGCCGGAGGTTCTCAAGGGCGATTTCGCACTGGCGGTCGAAAACGGCCTTGATGTAATCGGAGCGCATCAGGGTGCTCATGTACCAGTCGGAGAGGTCCCGGATGCCCCGGGGGCGTTTCAGGAAGGTGGCGGGCACGAGGGCGATGTCACCGAAGGTCAGGCCGCCGAAGGTACAGAAGAGCGCCTTGTCCGTCGTCGCGTAGAGTTCCTCCGCGCGGTGGGCGATGATCCCCAGTTCCTCGTCGCTGATGGGACCGAATTCTTCGAGGTTGTCCTCGGGGTTCAGGGTGGATTCGTCCGTGACCGGTTCGTTGCGAACGGTGGCGTCGAAGAAGTACCCCCCTGCGGGCATGACGCCGCTGGGCGGAACGCTGCGGTCGTTTTCCGGATACTGGAGCAGAGAACCGTCCGCCTCGCAGTCGGTGTTGAAGTCCCCGGGCACCAGGACCGGAATTCCGTCGAATGTTTTCCATTCCTTGAACTCGCGGGCCGGGAAACCGAACATGGTGCCGGTGCCGGTGAGCGAGACGGTGTCTATGCCGAGCGCTTCGCGCAGGTCGGCGGCCACCTCGCCCAGCATCTGGTACACCTCGATCACCTTCACGGGGGTCCCGGGCTTGTCGAGCCCGAGCGCCTGGCGCAGCCGATAGACGACGGTGACGTGCATGCCGGTCTGCATCCCGCCGCCGAAATCCACGGGCAGTTTGTCGGGGGTCTGGTGCCGGCAGGCGGTGGCGATCCGTTCACGAGAGTTCATGGTTTTTCCTCAATACCGGGGAGAAAGACTTCCGGGTTTCTTCATGCGCACAGACCCGGTCCCGGAGGGAAAACCGATCCCCCAATGTTCCGGATTCGGACTGCGTGGCGGAAACCCCGTACTCGTTTCAGGTATAATCCCCGCGCCGGGGGAATACAATGGAGAATCCCGATTTATCTGGACAATCTGCCATTTCTGTAGTCCTTATTACAGAACACTTCCGGTGCTGAGACGGGATGAACATCGAGGGTTTTCCCGTTTCCCGGAGGGATTTCATTTAATCCAAGAAGTGAGAATTTGCAATGCCCCCCAAACCCGTTCGTAAGCCGATTCCGGTTCCTTCACCCCGGGCGCGTCAGAAATCGAAACTGTCGAAAGGGGACAAGAAAATCCGTCTGGCCGTTGTCGGCGCCGGAGACCGGGCGTCCCAGATCCATCTGCCCGCCCTCTGCTCGCTCGATCAGGTGGAAATCGTCGGACTGTTCGATTATCAGCCGGAACTGCTCGAGCGGGCCAGTCAGCAGTTCAAAATCCCCAAGGACCGCTGTTTTACCTCGGGCGGCTCGAATGCCTGCGCGGAAAAGATCGCCGAGATCGAGCCGGATGGCGTGGTGACTTCCGGACTGCCCGATACGCTTCAGGACCTGCACCTGTGGCTGGTGGCGAACCATTACAACCTGGCCACCGACCACCCGGTCTATATGAGCGCCCATCAGGCGGACCTGCTGACCAGTATGGCGGATATGAACGGGTGCATCACGCAGGTGGCGCTCGAACATCGAACCAACCCTCTGCTGAACAAAATGCTCCGCTCCTGCAAGTCGCACGGGCGCATCGTCCATGCCGTGTGCGAGATCCACGATCACCACCCCGGGCTCGATTCCAGCGCCTACAGCCGCCTGTACGGCGATACCCTGCGCGCGGTGGACACGTTGCGTTGGATCTGCTCGGGCGAAGTGGACGACGTCCAATCGAGCTGCCAGCGGGTCGAAACGATCGAGATCAACTGGACCGGCGCCACGCTCTATTTCGAGAACGGATCGGTCGGCACGCTGATCAACAACTGGGTCAGCGGACGCCACATCTGCCGCATCCAGATCCACGCCTACGGCGTCTGCGCCGAGATCGAACCGGAGTCCTCCGCCCGGCTTTATGTCGAAGGGGACCTGAAGGGGGTGGAATACGACGCGAAACGGGTGGCAGGCAGCGACGAGTACCACGTGTACGCGGGGTTTCAGGCCAAGTACCGAGAGTTTGTCGAGGCGATCCGGAGCGGAAAAACCAAAACCTCCTCGTCCTTCCAGGAAGTGTTGCCCTCCCTGGATATCGTGGAATCCATCCTGGCCGAATCGCAGCTGAATCCGCGGTGAAGAGAAGACTATGAACGAACAGAAAGAAGCAAGTGAACTCGGCATAAAACTGCTATTGTCTGCAGGAACGATTCTGTTGATCGGTTGGATCGAGTTACTTGCATTCGACCGGACATTTTCGCGACACCCGCCAGAGTTTTCGGAGACACCTCCGGATATAATTGACGTAATATCTGTTTTGTCACTTGGATTCTCTGTTCCGGTTACGATTTTTGCACTGTATCTGATATTTAGATATAAACCGAGACAATAATGCCGTCTGATTTCAAGCAATTACTTCGTAAAGAAAGAATGTGCGGATGAACGGAAAAAAGGGGATATCGGGGATTCTTTTCCTTACTCTTTGGATGGCTACTTGGGGTTGGGTTGTGATTCCTTCCGTTTTGGCTGCGGAAACGGAGTCTGCTCTATCTTCGCCTTTGTCGCTTCTTGCCGGCCCCTACGTCCAGGCGCCGCTGGACGGCTCCGCCACGATCCTGTGGATCGCCGACCGCCCCTCGCACGGGTGGGTCGAGTATG
>DAOPYU010000046.1:0-16059 GCA_035353095.1 Candidatus Sumerlaeota bacterium
GCTGTGTGATCTTCGGCGTCCTGCTGGCCATTTTCCTGACCCGCAGTATTGTCGGACCCATCCGCCACATCATCGAGTCGCTCAACGAAGGCGCGACCATGCTGACAAGCGCGTCGGGTCAGATCGCCTCGGCCAGCCAGAACCTGGCCGAAGCCTCGACCGAACAGGCCGCCAGCCTCGAGGAATCCTCCTCGGCCCTCGAAGAACTCGCCAGCCAGTCGCACGGTAATGCCGAAAGCGCCACTCACGCCAACGGGCTGATGCACGACACCCAGAAGATTGTCCTCTCGGCCAGCGAAGCGATGGAAAAAATGGTCGTCACCATGAATGGCATCAAGGAGTCCTCGAACAAGATCTCCGGCATCATCAAAACCATCGAGGAAATCGCCTTCCAGACCAACCTGCTGGCGCTCAACGCCGCCGTCGAGGCGGCCCGCGCCGGCGAACACGGCAAGGGCTTCGCCGTCGTGGCCGAGGAAGTGCGCAACCTGGCCCAGCGTTCCGCCGTCGCCGCCAAGGACACCGCCTCGCTCATCCAGACCAGCGTGGACCAGGCCAACAACGGCGCCGAGGTGGTGACCCGGGTCGCCGAGGGCGTCAAGCGGATCGCGGAAAGCTCGACCACCGTGGCGCAGAGCGTGTCGGCCATCGCCGTGGCCTCCAACGAACAGTCCGAGGGCATCGGCCAGATCAACACCGCCGTGGCGGAGATGGACAAGTCCACCCAGCAGGTGGCGGCCAACGCGGAAGAGTCCGCCTCGGCCAGTGAGGAACTCGCCGCCCAGTCTCAGCAGATCACGGCCATCGTGGAAACCCTGACGGCCATGGTGGGCCGTTCGGACGGAACGACAAACCCGGCCCGGGCCGCCAAGGCGAACCTGCCCCAGATCGCACTGGCTTCGCCTCCCCCCGCCGGCACGTCTTCCCGGAACCTGCTCAGGGCCCCTCGCCCGGCTCAACGGAATACCTCGGTCTCGAACAGTGACGAATTTTCGGACTTCTGAGTGACAGAGCCCATCCGGGCCGTCCCGAGGCAACAGGCCGACGAAACAGGCCGACGAAACAAGTTGAATGTGTATGCGAAGGGGGGCGGGAAAACCGCCCCCCTTCTTATTGCCTCTCGACAAGGAAATCCATCCGGCTCAGAGACCCCTCGCCCTGACAATTCTCGAAATTCTGGATCCTGAAAAAACGCAGTTGAAGCGCCCAGCCACGGCTTTCCTCACAGGCGGGCGGGCGGAGATGTTTCCATTTGGACACACTGTAACGCCTGCGTAACGCCTGCCCGCAACCCCCGATTTTCCAATATTCTATACAATATATTTGATCGGAGGCAAGGGGGCGCGGTAACACTTGCGCCACGACCCGCCGTCGCCAGGGCCGGGTCGGGCACACGCAAAAGCCTCAAAAATCAACGGTTAGCAGCCGATCACATATCATATATCATTGGCATGCCGATTGCATTGAAGCCTCCCGACAGGCGCATATAACGTGAACATCTCTCGCCTGAAACTTGTGTCCCGAGGAGCCGCTCATGAACGACTACGCCATCATCGCCCTCGGAAATCCCGATCAGCAGACTCAGACCGAAACCGTTTTGCGGGATCTGGAACTGACCCCGCTGGGCACTCAGGAGGCCGAGCGGATTCTGTTCCTGCTCACCGATCGTCCCATCCGCCTGCTGGTCCTGGCCCTTTCGCTCTTCCAGTACCGGTCCGAGGCCTTGCGTTCGCTGCTGCGCCTGTGTCCGGAAAACAGCGTCCTGCTGGTGGCCGACAGCCCCCTGCAGGCTCAGCACGCCCACATCAGTTTCGGCGGCTGCATCCACCACGTGTTCTTCTACCCCCCGTCGTCCGCTGAAATCCACGATTTCGCGCTCACGGCGCTTCGCAAGCAGTGCGACAAAAAGGAAAACACTGCCAGCCGTTCCAGCGGCAGATGAAAATAAGAAATCGCGCGGAATCTCATTCCGGTTTCACGACATTAAGTCTCCTACAAAAGAAAAGAGGAAAAACACCATGAAAAGCATGACGCTGGGAACCAAAATAGCATCCGGTTTCACGCTCCTCCTGGCCATGACCGTGATTCTGGGGATCGTGAGCTGGATCGGACTCTCGGGGATCAACACGCGCATGACGCTCCAGCAGCAGGGGGCCAATTGCCTGGAAGACGTGAACAAATGCGGGTACCTGCGGCGGGATTTTGCCAAGAACGGGTTCGAAAAAGACACGGACGGAAAGACCGCGGCCGACAAATGGATCAGCGCGCACGATGCCCTGAAAGGCACCCTGACCACCCTGAAGACCGCAGCCGGCATGGATGCCGAGAACCTGACCCAAGTGGACACCGCCCTCAGCCAACTGGGCGATTACAAGACGGCCTTTGACAGCCAGACCACCTCGCGCAAGACGAAGGATGACGCGTTTGCCGCCTGGAGCACGGTCGGCAACAAGATCACGGCCAGTATCGGCAAGGTCACAAATGAAACCATCGAACCGGGCAAAAAGGCCGCCCTCGAGGCGGGCGACGCCAAGGCGCTCGGCCAGTGGGACCGGATCGCGGCGGATCTGGACACCCGGGTCATTCAGGCGTTCCTCCTCCTGCGCGTCAAGGCGGTCTATCTGCTCGCCACCAACGCCGACAAGGAACACGAAGGGTACCTGGCCCAGATCAAAGTCGTCAAGGACGGCCTGGCCCAGTGGACCGAACTGACCCGGAACGATCCCAAACTTCAGGAAGCCGCCGCCGAAATCACCACCCAGATCGGCGAGTATGAAAAAGCCGGGGTCGCCTACAAGGCCGGCATGGATGCCGACCGGAAGTCCGAAACCGAGATGGCCACGGCCGCCACGGCCATCATGAAATCCATCACCGGCCTCCAGGACACCCTCGACACCGAGATGCAGACCATCACCTCGCGTACGAACAAGACCGTCCTGGGGGTGGCCGTGGGCTGTGTGATCTTCGGCGTCCTGCTGGCCATTTTCCTGACCCGCAGTATTGTCGGACCCATCCGCCACATCATCGAGTCGCTCAACGAAGGCGCGACCATGCTGACAAGCGCGTCGGGTCAGATCGCCTCGGCCAGCCAGAACCTGGCCGAAGCCTCGACCGAACAGGCCGCCAGCCTCGAGGAATCCTCCTCGGCCCTCGAAGAACTCGCCAGCCAGTCGCACGGTAATGCCGAAAGCGCCACTCACGCCAACGGGCTGATGCACGACACCCAGAAGATTGTCCTCTCGGCCAGCGAAGCGATGGAAAAAATGGTCGTCACCATGAATGGCATCAAGGAGTCCTCGAACAAGATCTCCGGCATCATCAAAACCATCGAGGAAATCGCCTTCCAGACCAACCTGCTGGCGCTCAACGCCGCCGTCGAGGCGGCCCGCGCCGGCGAACACGGCAAGGGCTTCGCCGTCGTGGCCGAGGAAGTGCGCAACCTGGCCCAGCGTTCCGCCGTCGCCGCCAAGGACACCGCCTCGCTCATCCAGACCAGCGTGGACCAGGCCAACAACGGCGCCGAGGTGGTGACCCGGGTCGCCGAGGGCGTCAAGCGGATCGCGGAAAGCTCGACCACCGTGGCGCAGAGCGTGTCGGCCATCGCCGTGGCCTCCAACGAACAGTCCGAGGGCATCGGCCAGATCAACACCGCCGTGGCGGAGATGGACAAGTCCACCCAGCAGGTGGCGGCCAACGCGGAAGAGTCCGCCTCGGCCAGTGAGGAACTCGCCGCCCAGTCTCAGCAAATCACCGTGATCGTCGAGGAGCTGACCACCATGGTGGGACGTTCGTCTGGAATGGGGAACCCGGGAGTCGGCGAACAGCATCCCCAGATCGCGTTGGCCTCTCCCGCCACCCTGCGGGCCCCTTCCCGTAACCTGTTGGGCATGGGCTCCGCGAAGCAGAAGAAAAACGGACAGGCCAAACACTCCGCCACCGTCGCGGCAGGGGACGACTTCATCGGCTTCTGAGATCCAGCCGCCTCAAGCGCGGAAAAGGAGAGCGGGGAACGGTGGAAGGACCGGTCCCCGCTCTCCTTTTCTACGCAGCAGCTACGGCTCCAGATGGTATTCCTGGATTTTCTTGTGGAGGGTGTTGCGGTGGATCTGGAGGCGCTGGGCGGCCTGGATCTGGTTCCAGTTACAGGCCCTGAGCGCCTGCTCGATACAGCGGCGTTCGGCCTCGGCCAGCGTCCCCGGTTCCTCGAACAGGGAGGGGGCCGCGAGGCCGGGCGAGGTGTCTTCCGCAGAAGGGGCGCCCGGCAGGGGCATCCGCGACGCTGACGACGGCGCGGCGAACGGGAAACCGAAGTGGCCCGGTTCGAGCCGGGCTCCGTCACACATCAGGATGGCGCGCTCGATGGCGTTCTGGAGTTCTCGGACATTGCCGGGCCAGTCGTAAATCTGCAGGGCGGCCAGCGCCGCCTCGCTGAAAGTCAGAGCGGGCCGGTTGAATTCGGCGGCGTAATGGCTCAGGAAGTACCGTGCCAGAATGGCGATGTCGCCCGCGCGCTCACGCAGGGGCGGCAGGTGGATACCGAAAACATTGAGGCGGAACCAGAGGTCCTGGCGGAAACGCTTCTGCGCGACGGCGACCTTGAGGTCCGCATTGGTGGCGGCCACGACGCGCACGTCAGCCTGGATCGCCTGATGGCCCCCCAGGCGGGTGACCACATGGTCCTGCAGGAACCGCAGCAGCTTGGTCTGAGCCGAGAGGTCCATCTCGCCGATTTCGTCGAGGAAAAGCGTGCCGCCGTGGGCGTTCTCGATCAGGCCTCGCCGCATGCCGCTGGCGCCGGTGAAGGCGCCGCGCTCGTGGCCAAACAGTTCGTCCTCGATGAGCGAGGACGGGATGGCGGCGCAGTTGATCGCCACGAAGGGATAGGTGGCGCGCTTGCTCAGTCGGTGGATCTCGCGGGCGGCCATCTCCTTGCCGGTTCCGGTCTCGCCGGTCAGAAGAACGGTCGAGTTGGATGCGGCGACGCGCCAGATCAACCCCTGCATCTGGACAAACGCCGGGCTTTCGCCCAGAAAGTGACCGACCGGTTTGGGAACGCGCGCCTTCTGCTGTTCGAGATCGTCCACGGCGCGCGAGTGTTCCACGGCCAGTTGCGTGAGATTGGCGACCGCCTGGAGCAGCTGCACGTCATGCAGCAGAATGGCGCTTCCTTCCGGAATTTCGATGTAGAAAAGCCCCGTGACAAGTTCGCCCCGCAGGAAGGGAACGCAAAGGGCTTCCGTGCCGGCGCGCGAGACCCGCGCGCTGCGTAACGCGCGCGGCAGCTGCGACTCGGCCGGCGCCACGGGCGTCAGGATGGCGCGCTTTTCCTCGAGCACGCATCGCACCACCCCCTGGGGCACGGCCAGCGCGTTTTCCTCGGCCACGACCACGAGGGGGAGAAAATCCTGCAGGACGGCATCCCAGTTCAGCAGACACCCGCGCTCCGCGCCGAAAATCCGCAGCAGAATTTTCAGGATGTGTTCGAGCGCCTCGGGCAGAGGCAGCAGCGAGGAGGAGCCGATCTCGCCCAGCTGGCACAGCAAGGCGTGGGCATTTTCGGCGCGGAGGGCTTCCTGTTCCTTCTCGCGACGTTTGTCCTGACGCGCCGAACCGGGACGCATCAGGGTCTCCTCGGCCAGCGCGGAGGTCGAAAAGAGCACACGCTTGTTGCTGAAACGGGTATTCTTCAGGTCCAGGTCCGTATTGAACAGAAAGACGGTCGAGCCGATCACTATCTCATCGTTGCGCAGGAGCGCTTTCTCCTGAACCCGCTCGCCATTGACAAGCACCCCGTTGCGGCTCTCCTTGTCGCGAATCTGGTACGACTGGCCCACCTGGACGATTTCGCAGTGGAAGCGCGAGACATTGGCGTCGTGCAACTGAATCTGATTTTCAGGCGCCCGGCCCAGCGAGGTGTGAGCCCCCAGCGCGTAACGCACCCCGATGTTGGCGCCCTTGATCACCAGAAGGTTCGACATGCGACGAATGCCCCCCTCTCGGACCAGCGGGATTGTGCTCGGAATTCCGTTCAGGGCGCGGTATTGGTAACCGCGGGGCCCTGACTGCCCCGCTTCAACAGCAGATCCTGAATATCGCTCTCATCGGTGCGCTGCTGACGGACTTGCGAGACCCACCGGGTCCAGGCGGGAGGCAGGGGCGAACCCGTGGACCAGATGAACCCCGCCAGCCAGATCGCCTGCGCCACCACCACACTCCAGAGGATCACAGAGCCTGAAGGAAGCCACGCCGGACGCCCCTTGCCTTTCAGATTCTTTTTTCGGGCCATGAAGCAAAACCTTTCAACCGGGACGAATTCAGAAACAGAAACGGGAAAAGAAAGAAACACTTCCGGGCGCCACGCCTCGGATCAACGCCCCTGTGCGACCAGGTATTCTCCGTCATGGCGCGGTTTGCTCAACTTGCGTTCCGGATCAATGGCCTTGGCGTTGTAGCGAATTTCAAAATGCAGGTGGGACCCCGTCGCGCGTCCGGTCGAACCCACCAGCGCGATGGTGTCACCGGCCCGAACCTTTTGCCCTTCATGGACCAGCAACTTCGAGGCGTGACCATACAGGGTCGAATACCCAGCGCCATGGTCGAGTACCACAAGATTGCCATACTCGCCGAGCCGTCCGCTCTGGAGCACAACCCCATCGTCCGCCGCATGGATCGGCGTCCCTTCCTCGACCGCCAGGTCCACCCCCTGATGGGGCGAGAGCCACTGGGTCGAAAATCCCCGCGACCAGCGGAACCGCTCCAGCGGCCAGTGGAACTGGCCGTCGCCCCCGTTGACAACGGTTTCCTTCACCACCGCGGCTTCCGGCTCGGACTTGGAAGAACCAAACAGGCGCGAGCGCCAGGAACGCGAGGCCGAACGCGTCTCAACGGGCGCGGGAGAAGCGGTGGCGGAGACCGTACGGGCCGAACGGGATTCTGCAGGACGCAACTGCGACACCTGCACAGGGTTCTTGAGGGCGGACGCATACTTGCGCGGTTCCGGTTGCGGTTCCACCTTGCGTTTGGCGGAGGCCGAAGCCCGTTTGTCGGCAATGGGAAGAGCCGATTCCCGTTCCGATCCGGCGGCGGCCAGTTGTCGCCCGCCGGTTTTCTCTCCGCTCAACAACATGCGCGCCTTGCGGATGTCGGCCATCGAGAGTCGGCCGGCCGTCAGGATCGTCGCGTCGTTCGTGGGAGGGATGTACAGGATCTGTCCCGGGTACACCGAGGAAGCGCTGGACAGTTCGTTGAACTGCGCCAGCAGCTGCATGTTCCGTTCGTAGTAACCGGCAATCAGGGCCAGCGATTCACCGGGCAACACCCGGTGGAACATGCCCCGGCTGTAATCCGCACCCGGCTGGGGCACAAAGTGGGGTACCGTGCTCCCGCAGCCGGCCAGCCAGACCAGCAGGAAGACAAGAACGCCCCCGCACAGGAGATTCCGCCTCAAAAAATTCCGCATTTTCCCACTCGAAAGAGATTGTTCACCAGATACCCCCCTCCCGCAGCGCGATCGAAAAATCGCACCCACCGACAGAGGGGCCGTCAGAAAGCCATGCAGGCCGAAGCGCATTGAACGGGTCATATCCGCAGTTCCACTCGAACATTCGCGTCCGGCCATTTCCCGTGACACAGCCGGAACGCTCCACAAGGACAGGAAATTCTCCCGCCGGACGCGCCCTGAACCCGGCTGGAGACGGGTCCCCCGCTTCTGTGCAGAAACACACCGCTCGTTTCCGGCATCCAGAAGCCTGAAACCCACGGTTATCCTATCGAAGAACCGCCCTGTTTCGCCACCCTTTTCTGCACAAATCGAATCGTCTCAATCAGTGGAAAGGGAGGGGGGGCGGATTGGGGGGTTCGGGCACTTTTGTAGAGTTCAACTCAGGAGGATTGACACCCTCAATCACCCGGACAGACTCCTTCAGAGGATCGTCCTTCTTTGAAGGCCCCGTGTTGTTCCCGGGATAATCCGGGATATAATACTGAATCAGCCTATAGATCGCCTCCGCATCTTTTTCCGAGAAGCCTTTCGACATCAAGGTCTGGTGGATTCCGTTTGCATACAAGAATAGTGGGCCTTTTATCACACGCCCGGCGCGAATGGAGTCCATCAGGTCTTTTTGCTGAGGTTCCGAGAGAACTTTCTGGATGTGCGCCTTTTCTTCTTCCAACACCTTCTGCTTCTGGGCAAAAGCCTGATCCTGGATGTTTTTTTCTTTGGCCGAAATCTCCTGAATCTTCCGGTTGGCCTCCTCGCGAATGCGGTCTGTTTCCTCTTCCAGGGGTTTCTTTTCCTGTTCGGCCTTTTGCTCAATCTCCTGGTATTGCTGATCGAAACGGGCTCTTTCCCGATGCAAGACCGAACCGAACGTTGCCAGGGTATCCAGAGCTTCCGGATCTGGGTTGGCGAGGATCTGATCAACAGCCAAACGGTTCCTTTCGGACGGATTGACCAGCCGGACCCAGAACCGGTCCACCCGCGACTCGGCCGGTTTCTGCCCCAAGAACGACATGGGCGGCGCTATCGCCGTATTCCAGGTCCACCCCATTACCGGCAATCCGACTCCCGCCACCGAGTAGAAAGAGGCTTCAGCCGTGGGCGCCGTCATGTACCAGGTCGGCACACCGACAAGTCCCATCGCCGAGCCTCCCACCGTACCGGCCAGCCCCGCCGGAATTCGGAAGGAGTTGTCCAGCGTACTTTGCATGAACGCCCACGGATAGGCCAGCCACCATCCAAACACCCGCCGGTTCGTGCGTTCCCGGGCGCTGTCAAAGTATTTGCCCCACGCGTTGCCCGTCCCCTTCAGCGTGAAATCGTAAAAGCAATCGCGGAACGCCCATTTAAAGCAATCGGAACTCCCCTCGGCCAGATCGTCATAGGTACTCGAGTCTCCATATTTGGAGAGCGCTTCGCCCGCATCGTCCAGAAATTCCCGCCCCATTCTGGCCGGATGCGTGTAACCCGGCACAATCAGGACGTCATACAAATTCCCTTTGTTGTCCTCGATCTGGCCGTTCCAGATCAGTTGCCCTTTTTGTTTCATGGACAGGAAATAACCGGAATCTTCTTCGGCGAATGCCGGGGTGGCAAGCCCCCAACCGACCCAGCACATGACCCCTGCAATCCACAACCCGAGTTTCATTTTCATCTCCTTACAACTCCCCAAAGGTGAACCGGCAACGCACCTCTTTAAGAAAAGATTTCACATCCCGCGATAAGATGCGGCAAGTGGAATACTTAAGTCAAGTACAAGAAACATTCAGGTATAAGCGTTGAAAGGGGAGCACAAAATGGGGAAGGGGAAATAAAAAAAGATGGCGGAGAGTTAGGGATTCGAACCCTAGATGGAGAAACCCCCATACTGCCTTAGCAGGGCAGCGCCTTCAGCCACTCGGCCAACTCTCCGCATCTGGAAACAGGTCCATTCGTTCCGAGGAACAAACACGACCTGTAATCTGACAAAGAACCGTTCCGTGGAAACCAGACACCGCTGGCGGTGGGGGTGGGATTCGAACCCACGGAACTTTCGTTCAACGGTTTTCAAGACCGCCGCCTTCGACCGCTCGGCCACCCCACCGGTCCTCTCGGGGCCGACATGCCGGGCCGCGCCACGGATGTGGCCGGGCCAAAGATTGTGGCATTTGTATCAGAGAGTCCAGAGGGTGTCAACCGAAAAGCCCACCGGGATTTTTGTGGGTCGGTTTCCAGAAGAATCTCGGAGAAACATTCTCGACGCTTGATTTTCCGTCGGCAGGGTTCTAACGTAGGACCATGCCGGCGCTGGCCGGTCCCAATGCCTTCAAGGAGGAGTCCCGTGCAACCACAACAGGCGGAATTGTTTGCGAAGATGGATTCGTGGATTCAGGAACACCGGGAGCGGATGACGCAAGATCTCGTCAAGTTGATCGGATTTCAGACGGTCAGCGGGGCGAGCGACCCGGAGGAACAGAAACTCTTCCAGAACGAGTTGTCGCGGGCGTTTCTGTTTCTCAACAATCTGGCCAGGGAAATCGGCCTGAAATGGCGCAATTTCGACGGGCGGCTGGTGACGCTGGAACTGCCGGGCACGGGGCCGGAAGTCATCGGCCTGCCCCTGCATATTGACGTGGTCCCGGCTGCCGAAGGGTGGCGTTTCCCCGCCTTTGGCGGCATGATCGAAGAAGGCACCCTCTATGCCCGCGGGGTGCAGGACGACAAGGGCCCGATCATCCAGATGCTCTATGCGGTCTGGGCGCTGAAACAGTTGGGCGTGCCACTGCGGCGTTCAATCCGGATGATCATAGCCTCGCAGGAGGAAACGGGCAAGTGGGACGACATCGAGATGTACCTCGAGAAGGAACAGGCGCCCGATTTTTCGATCGTGTCGGACTCGGACTTTCCGATCGTGAATGGCGAGAAGGGGATGGTGGACATTCAGATCGAGTTCAAGTGGGGCCGTCAGGCGGCTTGCCCCGGGTCGGCGGATTTTGTCGAACTGGTGTCGGGCGAGCGGAGCAATGTGGTGCCGAACCGGGCGGAAATCGTCTGGTCGGCGCAGGAGGGACAGGTCAAGGACATTTCGGCGACGCTGACGCGGAGCCTCGAGGAATACCTGAAACGGCGACCCAAGGCCGACACGTTCCCCCTTCAGGCCGAAGCGGGGACGGGTAAAGAGAAGCAGCTGCGGATGACCTTTCTGGGCAAGAGCTCGCATGCCAGCGCGCCGTGGGACGGCCACAACGCGGCGCTCGACGCGCTTGGGTTCCTGGCCTGCGCTCCGGGGATTCCCGAAGCGCCGTCGCGGGTGGCGCGGTTTCTCTCCGAGTCGTGTCAGGATTGCTACGGCGGGGGCCTGCGGCTGGCGCGCGAGCACGATTTCATCGGCAAGACGACGATCAGCCTGGATGTGTTGAACCTGCGGGCGGATTCGGCCACGGCGACGATCAATATCCGACCCACGTTCGGCTCGACGCCCGAGGAAGTGCTCCAGACCGTGCAGTCGGTGGCGGCGGCGTGGGCGGCCCAGACGGGGATCGAGACAACGGTGGCGTTCTCGGGTAAACCGCACGCGCCGCTGTTCGTGGACCCGGACCAGCACCTCGAGTTGATCGAGGCGCTCTCGACCGCTTTCACGCAGATCACCGGCGCCCCGGCCACTCGCCGCTCGATGGGCGGGACGACGTTCGCCAAGGCGTTCCCGAACGCGCTCAGTTTCGGGCCGGTCTTCAAGGATGAGGAAACCCATCTGGCTCACCAGGCGGACGAGTGCCTGAAGATTGACCATCTGGTGCGGAACGTGCGGATCTACGCGCTGGCGCTGGTCCAGCTGGCGACGGGAGAATAATGGATAAAGGATAATTGACAATTGATAATTGATAATGAGTGATGGGTAATGGGTAATGGGTAATTAACTGAGGGTTTTGGGCGCCCGGCCGGGGAGATGGCCGGGCGTCCTGTTTTTCTGGGAGGGGAGGGGGGGTGGACGGAATGGACAATGTGAACGAAGGGGACTTATTGGACGGATCGGTCCGATCCGACGGATAAAACCGCGGG
Organism: Candidatus Sumerlaeota bacterium; assembly: GCA_035353095.1. Taxonomy (GTDB): domain Bacteria; phylum Sumerlaeota; class Sumerlaeia; order UBA8349; family UBA8349; genus DAOPYU01. The sequence continues at coordinate 11,537 of DAOPYU010000046.1, forward strand.
GGTGGGTGAGGGGGTGGGCTGTTCGAGTTTCTCAACCCGCTTGAGGAGGACTTCGTATGAGGCGGTCAGAGACTCGAGGCGATCCTTCTGGGCCGTGAGTTCGGCTTTCTGGGTTTCAAGTTGGGTCTGTTGGGTGGCGAGTTGGGTTTTCTGGGCTTCAAGTTGGGCCTGCTGGGTTTCGCCGTGCGCCTGACTGGCTTCGAGGCGGTCGGAGAGGTCGAGGATGCGACGTTTGGCTTCCTGAAGGACGGCGGTGTTGAAAGCGGCCACTTCGATGGCGGCAATGCCGTCGGGCCGGGCCAGACGCGGGTCGGCCTGATGGAGTTCCTCGGAAATGAATCCCAGCTGACGGCGCGTTTCCGGTTCGTCAAGGTAGGGGGAGTCGTCGAGTCGGTACCCCTGTTCGAGCAGGGTCCGGCGGGCCGGGGTTTCGGGACCGGTGAGGGTTGCCTGCGCGGGATCGGAGGGGGAAACGGGTTTCCCCTCGGGCGAAAGCCATTGGCCCTCACGGGAGTTGCGCTTGCGATAGGCGAACTCGACGACGCGCAGACGGTCGAGGGCGTCCCATTCGGTATCGGGTCGGGCGGATACGATCTGGGCCTTGGCTGCGCGCTTCGAGAGGTTGACCCAGGTGTTGCCGTCGCAGTACGCGCCCTGGGAGACCTGCAGGAGGGCGCCCGCGGTGGCGAACCCGCCGTTGAGAGCCAGACGGTCGAGCGAGGAAACGCCATCGAGTGTGGTGACCAGCTCGAGGCGGGCGGCGTTTCCGGCGCCGGCATTGTAGAGGGCCGCGACCTCGCCCCTGGACAACGCGCGTTTGTAGAGTCGGAACTCGTCAAGCGCTCCGTGAGCGAAGTTCCCGAGACCGCCGTTGGAAGAGCCGATGCTGGGCGAATTGGTGGTATAGGGGTAGGCCAGCGTACCCGTATTACGCGCGTCGCTGTCGGTGGCGATCAGAGCGCCGTTGACGTACCACTTGAGAATGGCGCCCCGGCGGGTGACCGTATAGAAGCGCCAGTTGCCGTCGTTCACCCCCGCCTGGAGACACGAGACCTGCGATCCGTCGGTCCGGTAGAATCCCATTTTGAAATTCGACGTGCCATAACCGTAGAAAAGAATGCCCGGCAGGGGTTGCTGGTGGAGAACGTATTGATTGGCAACGTTGCTGTCGAGGAATTTCCACCAGAAGGCCAGGGTGAAATCCTGTCCGGCCCTGGCGACCTCGTACCAGCGGTCGCCGATGTCCACATGGTCGTCCACGCCGTCGAACAGGAGCGCGGACCCGACCACGCCGGGGGTGGTGTGCTGGCTGGTGTTCGGATTGCCCCCGGGGTCCAGAAAGATCTGGTTGTAGTGACCGGTGGTGTCGAGAACCGTGGGGGTGTTGGCGTTGTCATTGAGGTTGAGCAGCAGGTGCTCGGCATAGTTGGGCGTGTGGGCGCCTTCGCCGTAGAGGTATCCCTTCGCCCAGAGATTCCGGGCGATTCGCGCATCGCCGGAAGTGTCCAGATCGCCGGTGACGCTGACTCCCCGATCCAGAGCGAACACTTTGGCCGCTTCGAGCCACTTGAACGTGGCCGTGCCGGTGGCGGTGGCGAAGGAGAGACGGGCGTCGCCGGGCGCGCCGCCGGCGCTCAGTTCGAGGTTGTTCCAGAACCGTGGCGTTCCACTGAAACGCCAGTTGCCCGTGATTTCGACGGTCTGGTCGCGGCGCAGGTGGAGGCGGCTGTCGGCGACATGTTCGCCCAAGGTGTAGTTGCCCGCCGGGTCGGCAGGGATCGGCAGCAGGGCGTTGAACGTGTTCGAATGGGTACTCAGGTGACGAGCCGAGTTCAGATAGAGGGGGTGATCGTCGGCGTTGAGACCCGCGAGCAGGCTGTGGGCATTGACCCCGGGCGTGAGAGCGGAGAGGGGGACCGGCGTGGGGGTCTCGGCGTCCTGAAAAAGCATTTTGCCAGAGGCGTCGCGGGAGATTGTGACGCGTCCGTCATAAACCCCCTGCCGTCCGATTTCGACCTGCTGGGTTTGAATGGCCCGGAGGGGAACGCCGGGGATGAGGAAAAGAAGCGACAACACGCCCAGAAAATTGAGGCGGACTCGGGGGAAAGAGGTGGAGAGGTGGCGGAAAGGGTTCATGGAGGGAACCTCCTTCAGGGAATGGAAGGGATCAGGTGTCCGGGTCTGGAGTGGAAGGACACCCGTAGCGCCCAGCATACCGGTCTGAACGCGGACGTCCATTCCCCGACGGGTCCAACGGAAACATCCTCCCCGGCAAGAGAACGCCGGGTCCCGGCAACCCGGAGTTACTACAGGAACCCTCATGCCGGTCGAATTGTGAGGGGTCGTTTGAGAGGGGATGGGACCGGGAATTTCGAGGCTTTTGTTCCGGCGCCCCTTCATGGGCGCCACCCCAGAACCGCCTTCCTTATCGCGTGAAGGTCCGGAGAAGGGAGATGTGGGTGTGACAACGAGGAGTTCCTGAGTGTTTCTGGCGAAATATACGGATTTTGCTTTGTCCGCCGGTGTGTCTGCCCTATAATGCCTCAGGCGTTGGGAGAAGAAAGGAGCGCAGGGATGAGTGTAAGTGGCAGGGTTCTGGTGCTGAGCCAGAATGAGACGGTGTGTGAGGCCATTTGTATTCCCTTGCGCGCGGAAGGGATCGAGGCGATTGCGGTCTCGAAGGCAGCCGAAACGATCAAGCGATTGGTGGAAACCGATTTCGACCTGCTGATCGTGGATTCGGCCCTGCATGCGCCTTCGGCGGTGGATTTTCTGGGAAAGGCCCGGGAATTCCTCCCCTCGACTCTTCGAGCCCTGTATGAGGCGGAATCGGTGGACATATTCGAATGGCGCGACGTGATCAACCGCGCCGAGCCGTCGGCGGTCTTCACCGGCGAGATCGACCTGGACCAGATCAAGGAACTGGTGGAGCGTCGGCGGCGGTGGATGGTGTCGAAAAGCGCTTCCGCCGCGTCGGGACCGTCCACTCCACCCGCGCGACCCACAACGCCCCAGGTCCTCAACCTGCGTCCCCTGCAGGGCCCCAAGGCCAGCGATGTCAGGGCCGCCAGCCTCGGAGGCGTGACGATGCCCAACCGGGGAGTGAAGGAAGAGCCCGTCCCGGGGCCGAAAGACGACAGCGCGCCCCAGCATTTTTCGGAAAAAGCCCTGGGGGACCCTCTGATCAATTTCCCGGTTGGCCCCCCGCAGTATGAGAATATGAAACTCGAGCTGGATCTGATGGCCGACGACATGACGGCGGAAGTGGCCCGGGTCCTGGACCTGATGCTCGAGGAACCAGATGTCAAGCTGCCCATTCTGCCCCAAGTGGCGAATGAGGTGCGCAAACTGGTCTCGCAGGAGAATGTGTCGTTCGAGCGGCTTTCCGAGGTGGTGGCGCTCGAACCCACCATGTCGGCTCGTATTCTCGAGGTGGCCAACTCGCCCCTGTACGCCGGGCGCGAAGCGACGCGCAACCTGCAACAGGCGGTCTCGCGCATCGGTTTGCGCGAGACACGCAATATTCTGTCGGCCATCTCGGCGGAGAACCTGTTCAAGGTCAGCGACCGACGCCTGGCGCTTCTGCTCACGCGACTCTGGATGCACAGCCTGGCCTGCGCCTACGCCAATGAGATCATGGCCAAGGATCTCTATATCGCGGAAAGCGGCGATTACTTCATGCTGGGCTTGTTGCACGACGTGGGCAAGCTGCTGATCCTGCAGTTGATCCAGCAGGGATTCGAGCGCAAGATCTGGAACAAGCGGACCATCACGGACGAGCTGCTCGACGAGATTCTGACGACGCGCCACAACCGGCTGGGGGCACGCCTCATCCAGAAGTGGGGGTACGACAAGGTTTTCGAGAATGTCGTGTATCTGCACGACGACAGCTACTATGTCCACGAATACGATGAAGCGGTGGTGGTGACGTTTTTCTCGAATCAGATGACGCGGCTCATGGGTTTCAGCCTGTTGCCCTACGATCAGCAGGAGGATTTTCTGGGTCGCCACGAGATTGCACAGGCCCTTAATATGAATCCGGACGTGCGCCAGCGGATTGAAGTGGCCCTGCGCGAGACCGTGCGGAAAATTCAGGACAGTTATTTCCGGGGTGGTGGTACAAAAGCGTAAGCGCCCGGCTATTTCGACCGTTCTTCGAGGCCTTTTCTCATGCAGCGGGTGCGATTGACCATTACCTCCGAGAACTTCCGGCGTTCCGATGCGGTGCGCATCCAGCAGGGCGAGACCTGGGTGGGACCGGAACCGCAGGGAACGATCCTCAAGAGTTGCATCTGCATCGGTTTTTATCAGCCCGAGCGCCGGATCGGAGCGATCAGCCACATCACCGAATTTCACCAGCACGGGGGACACCACGTGGCGGGTGCCCTGGAGGCGCTGGAAAAGGGGCTGCGCAAGCACAACCTGGCGCTGTCGGACTGTACCTGTTTCATCCTGGGCGGCACGACCACGGCCCGACATGTGTACGACGGCGTGGTGGCCGAACTGGCCCGCCGTGGTATCGC
>DAOPYU010000047.1:0-1305 GCA_035353095.1 Candidatus Sumerlaeota bacterium
TGTCCGGCGGATCGGCCCCGGGAGCGCATAGACCACGTGTTGTTCCGTCCGGCAAACCGATGGCGGGTGATCGAGTGCCGGGTTCTGCCGGAACCGGAGGTTTCGGACCACCGGCCCGTTCTGGCCGTCGTCGAACTTTTGCCCGGAAAGTAAACAAACGGTTCATGACGAACCGCCTGCAAGAAAAAGACAGGCCACTTCATTTTCAGGGGAGGTAAACGCATGCGTCGAATACTACTGGCAGTTGTGTTGTTGATGCTATCGGGCAGTTGGATGTGGGGGGCGGAAGGGACCTCGTCATCGGAATTGCGGAACAAGCGGATGGGGAAGAACCCGCTGATTCTGTGGTATCCCCAGCCCGCAAGTCAATGGGTTCAGGCGTTGCCGGTCGGCAATGGGCGTCTGGGGGCGATGGTTTTCGGCGGAACGGCCCAGGAGCGACTCCAGTTCAACGAGGAAACGCTTTGGCTCGGCGGACCGCACGACTACGCGCACCCCGGCGCGGTGAAGGCTTTGCCGGAAATCCGCCGTTTGTTGTTTGAGGGAAAGCAGAAAGAGGCGCAGGACCTGGCCATGAAAGAGTTCATGAGTCAGCCCCTGCACCAGATGCCCTACCAGCCCTTCGGGGATCTGAACCTGACGTTTCCGGGACACGAAAAGGCAGAGGATTACTACCGGGAACTGGACCTTGATGAGGCGGTGGCCACGGTCGAGTACAAGGTGGACGGCGTGACGTTCCGGCGCGAAGTGTTCTCGAGCGCGGTGGACCAGGCGCTGGTGGTGCGTGTGACGGCGGACAAGCCGGGCGCTCTGTCTTTCACCGCCGCGCTGGCCTCTCCTCACAAGGGCGTGACGATTGCGCCGGAAGGAAAGAACGGCCTGGCCCTGACGGGAAAACTCACCGGCGAGCGCGAAGGCGTCCCCAATGCGTTGAGTTTCGCGGCTCGGGTGGTGGTCGAGGCCGATGGCGGCGAAGTAAAGGCGACGGAAAAAGGACTCGAATTCGTTAAGGTTAACGGCGCAACCTTCAAACTGGTCGCCGCGACGAGTTTCAAGAACTACCAGGACGTCAGCGGCGATCCCGTCGCGAAGTGTCAGACGTATCTGGAACAATCGAAGAAGAAATCGTACAAAGCGTTGCGCAAGGACCATGTGGCGGACCACCAGAAATTCTTCCGGCGATGCGCGCTGGATCTGGGGACCACCGAAGCGGCACAGCGCCCCACCGACGCGCGGGTCGAAGACTTCGGCGACTCGAATGATCCCCAGCTGGTCACGTTGTATTTTCAGTACGGACGCTACCTG
>DAOPYU010000047.1:1315-16031 GCA_035353095.1 Candidatus Sumerlaeota bacterium
GCTGCTGAGCAGCAGTCGTTCCGGGTGTCTGCCTGCCAACCTGCAGGGGATCTGGAATCAGGACCTGAATCCGCCGTGGGACAGCAAGTGGACCGTGAACATCAACACGGAGATGAACTACTGGCTGGCCGAGACGACAAACCTGTCCGAGTGCCACGAGGCGTTGCTGAAGATGCTCGAAGATGTGGCGGCCTCGGGCGCGCGAACGGCGAAGGAACAGTATGGCGCCAAGGGGTGGGTGCTGCATCACAACCTGGACCTCTGGCTGGGCACGGCGCCGATCAACGCGTCGGATCACGGTATCTGGGTCAGCGGCGGCGCGTGGCTCAGCTCGCACTTCTGGGAACACTACCTGTTCACGGGCGATAAGGAGTACCTGGCCAAACACGGCTACCCGGTCATGAAGGGCGCGGCGGAATTTTTCCTGGACTATCTGGTCGAGGACCCGCGCAACGACAAGAAGTGGCTCATCAGCGGCCCCTCGAACTCCCCCGAAATCGGCGGGCTGGTCATGGGACCGACGATGGACCACCAGATCATCCGGAACCTGTTCGAGTGTTGTATCGAGGCCAGTCGGGTGCTGGATGTGGATGCCGACCTGCGCGCCCGGCTCGAAGAAGCACGCAAGCGGATCGCGCCGAATCAGATCGGAAAAAACGGCCAGTTGCAGGAGTGGCTCGAGGACAAGGACAACCCGAACGAGAAACACCGCCACATCTCGCACCTCTGGGGTCTGTATCCGGGCCACGAGATCACGCCGCGTGGAACGGCGGATCTGGTCGCGGCCGCCAAGGTGACGCTGGCGCAGCGGGGAGATGAAGGGACCGGGTGGAGTCTGGCGTGGAAAATCAACTTCTGGGCCCGCCTGCTTGACGGCGACCACGCCTTCAAGATGGTGAAGGACCAGCTGCGTCTGGTCGGCGGGAAGAAACGCCCGGGGGGGGGTGGAACCTACCCGAACCTGTTCGACGCGCACCCCCCGTTCCAGATCGACGGGAACTTCGGCGGATCGGCGGGGATCGCCGAAATGCTCCTCCAGAGCCACACGGGCGAGATCGAACTCCTGCCCGCCCTCCCCCAGGCGCTGGCAAACGGCTCCGTTCAGGGATTACGCGCCCGTGGCGGCTACACGGTGGACCTGACGTGGAAGGACGGACGCCTGGTGGAAGCCCGACTCCGGGCCGACCGGGCGGGAACCTGTCGGGTGCGGTCCCGGGAAAAAGTCCAGACCCTCGAATTCAAGGCCGGAGAAGAACGCGTTGTGAAGGGGGAATAACCGGACGATTTATTGAACCGCGAAAGACACGAAAAGCGCGAAAGACGCGAAACCCGTTGTCTTTCGCGCTTTTCGTGTCTTTCGCGGTTCAATCTGCCGTTTTCCCCGTCTTCACATGAATCTCTCTCACTTTGAATGCGGCTTCGGATGAATATCGCGTTTCTCAAAAAAAATTCTGAAAACCGCCTCATCAAAACCGCAGAAAGTAAGCAAAGTGGCACGTCAAACGATACAAAATTCCGAGAAATGCTATAAAGAGGGAACCCCCGTTTCTCGTCCATGAAAAGACGATTACCGCGCGAGCACGAGGAGCGAGAATCCGCCCAGCAGCCGGGCCGCCAGGTCGGGGTTGAGGCGGAAGAGAACCTGCCGAAAGGGTCTCAGCAGGCACGATTTAAGGCCTTTTTTCTGTTCGATGGCGACCGGGGTGTAGAAGTAATCCACGATTTCATACCCGGCGTCCTGCAGAGTCAGGAGCGCGGTGTCCTTCATGAAGTAATGCAGGTGGCCGATTTTCTTCCGGCGCTTGAGAATCGTGGACCCGACCAGAACACTCAGGGCGGACATGTCGAGCGGGATGTGGAAAATTTTATCGCGCGCCCGCGTTCGCAACCGCCGCAGGAACCCCAGGTAATCCTCGACGTGCTCGAAGACATCCAGGCAGAGCAGCAGATCGAAGGGTTCAATCTCTTGTGTCAGAAAATCTTCACAGTGGAAAATCAGGCGCTCGTTCTGTCGGGACTGGCAGATCTCGAAGGCCTGCGGCGAAATTTCAAACCCGCTGAACCGGGTTTCGGGGGGCAGGGCCAGTTGCAACTGGTGGAGGATTTCCCCCGCGCCGCACCCGACCTCGCACACGGACGCGACACTCAGGTTCTGCCGCTTCAGCATGTTCAGGATATGCCGCGCCTTCCACCGGGAGTCCACCACGTGGTAGTCCGGGTTATTCCGGAGATACTGGCCACTGAGATAAATACTTGTCTCCATCTGAATATCCACCGTTGGTCCGGAGTTCCAACCTCATTTTTCTGTATCCTATATCAGGCCCGTCTGGAATTGCAATGTGATTCCAGGCGGGCCGCCCCTGAGACGGAAGCGCGTACGGATTGACAATTTTCTCCGGAAGTGTAATAATAGTAATGCTGGGTTTCTAGTATCCGGCGTTGTCATTCCTGCCCCTCAGGGGAATAAGCATACGTACAACACATATGGAGGAGATGCATCTTGAAGCGAATGCTGATGTATGTGATGGCATGTTGTATTCTGGTTCTGGGATCAGACGCCTCATGGGTTTTCGGTGCGGAGATTTCCATCAATGATGGACAAAACACCACCACCGATCAGGTGTCCGTGACGCTGACGGCCAATCCGGCCAGGCCGGGTGTGGCCACCTTCCAGTTTGACACAACGGCGATTTCCCTTTCGGCGGCCGGGGAGCCGGAGATTCCGTGGCGTGTTCTGTCCTTCCTCCTGCCTCCCAACACGGACCTGACCGCGGTCGAGTGCCGGGTGGACGTGGCTTCCTATGAGCCGGAACCGGGCGCGTGGTCCGTCGCTCCCATGGCGCCTCCGACCGCGATGGACTCGTCCGGCAAGGTTCTGCAAGACTGGCCGAAGGGGAAAACGATTCTGGAGGGGAAGGACGCGGACCTCTATCAGACCGACGCCTTCTGGCCCGCGCAGGCGGCCCGGATCAACTCACGCGGTTCCCTGCGGGGCTGGAAGATGGTCGAAATCGCCATCCCGCTTGTGCGGTACAATCCGGTGAAAAGGACCCTGGAGCGCCTGACTGCCGTGGAGGCCTCGCTGGTGTACAATCGAACCCGCAGCGCGGCGGTCTGGTCGCGAGAAATCGGACAGGAACGGGTGGCCCGGCTGGCCGCGAACTACTCGAAGGCGGCGGAGACCTACGCCAAGACCCCGATGGGGCTTCGCGACGAAACGGGAACCCTTGCTCCGAGCCTCACGCCCTCCGGTAAAACGGGGTACCTGATTCTGATTCCCTCGGCCCTGCAGTCGGCTTCGACGAAACTGGCGGCTTTTGTGGCCCACAAGCAGGCGCTCGGTTTCACGGTCTCGGTGTACAACGAGTCCGACTGGGGCGGCGGGGCGACCGGTCAGGCGCGGGCGAACAATCTCCGCGCCTGGTTGCAGACCAACTATCTGGCCAAAGACGCGAAGTATGTGCTCCTGATCGGCGATCCGCGCGAAAATGGCAACCTGCCGATGAAATACTGTCTCACGTCGGACGAATACCACCCGACGGATTACTATTACGCCGAATTGACCGGAAACTGGGATGCCAACGGCAATGGTGTCTATGGCGAAGAGGCGGATAACCCGGAGAAACTCTTCGAGGTGTACCTCGGACGCATTCCGAACTACGGCAGTGTGGCGGAACTGGATGCCATTCTTCAGAAAACGATGAACTATGAAAACTCGACGGACCGGCTCTGGCGGCGGAATGTGTTGCTGCCCATGGTTCCTCTGGACGACTCCACGCCGGCCTACCAGATCGGTGAGCAGATCAAGAATGACTTTCTCGAACCGAGGGGGATTCCCTCGGACCGGATTTACGATGCGAAATACGGCTGCCTGCCGCCGCCCGAATACCTGCGCTCCGATGCCTATCCGGCAAACGTCTGGCGGGATCATGATTACGGTCTGAACATCTGGAATACCCACGGCTGGGGACAGGGGGCTTCGGGGATCATCTCCTCTGGAGAAACACCCGCCCTCGACGACGCGCACCCGGCGGCCTGTTACCAGGGCTCCTGTGAAAACGGCCACCCCGAATACACCGATAACCTCGGCTATTCGATCCTGAAGAACGGCGGCATCAGCACCATCGCCGCCAGCCGTAACGGCTGGTATTACATCGGCCAAGGGGATTTCACCTGGACCTCCTCGGTTGGAGGCTTGGGCTACGCCTGGGCCCGGCGCATGTTCAGTAACAACGACACCAACGGCATGGCCCTCTGGAATGCCAAAGAGGAACTGCCTTTCTGGTTGAAGAATTACTATGTGTACAATTTCTATGGCGACCCGTCGCTGACCATTATTGACTCCGTCCCGTTGACGGTGGCGCCCACCCAGCATTACGTTCTGGCGCCGCGTGTGGGCACCCCGGTCTCGGTGAACCGGACCTACTCCCTGACCAACAAGAGCGGGCATTCGATCCAGTGGAATGTCACCAAGACCGCCGACTGGCTCGCCGACCCCACCCCCTCCAGTGGGATTGTGCCCAACAATGGGAAAATCTCGATCACCGTCAAGCCGAAAGCCGGATGGCAGGACCTGATTCCCGGCGAATACACCGCTCTCCTGACCTTCACCAATGAAACCGACGGGGGAGATCCGGTCACGCGCCGTTATACTCTGGACGTCACCGAGGGGTCGCTGAAGGCCTGGTGGAAACTCGATGAGGCCGCCGGCTTCCTGGCCGCCGACGCTTCCCAGTCCAGCAGCACGGGCGAACTCAAGGGCGGACCGGTCTGGAATCCCGCTCATTTCGACAACGGATTGACCTTCGACGGCGCGGACGATTATGTCGAGGCGCCCGCTCTGAACCTGAACTCCAATGTGGTCACGATCACCGGCTGGGTCAAACGGGCGGGAGTCCAATCGGACTGGGCCGGGCTGGTTTTCTGCCGCGGCAACAACACCTGTGCCGGCCTCGACATGCTCAGCGGGGGCGAATTGCGCTACCATTGGAACGAGAGCCAGTACGGATTCTCTTCGGGACTTACTGTACCGAGCGGTGTCTGGACCTTCGTGGCCCTGGTCGTCGAACCCACCAAAGCCACGCTCTATATGAGCAGCGGTTCCGGTATGCGGTCCGCGGTGAACTATGCGGCTCACGATCCCGAGCAGTTCGATGCCCCCATCCTGCTGGGCCAGGACTCTTCCGGCGGGCGATTCTTCAAGGGGATGCTGGACGACGCGCGGGTTTACAATTACGCGCTTTCCTCCAGCGACCTGGCCCAGGTTCGCCTGGGCGGTGGCCGGGCCGAAAGTCCCTCTCCCGCCGATGGCGCCACCAATGTCCCCTATTTCTGCGTTCCGTTGAACTGGGCGGGCAGCCTGAAGGCCTTGTCTCACGATGTGTACTTTGGAACCAGTTATACGACGGTCAACGCGGCGGTACCGACTTCGCCGGAATTCCTGGGTAATGTGACCGCCACCACTTTCACTATCCCGACTCCTCAGCCGAACACCCGGTACTTCTGGCGGGTGGATGAAGTGGAAGCGGATGCGGTCAGGAAAGGTATTGTCTGGTCCTTTACCACAATGCCCGAGAATGTCATCCTGGTGGAATACTGGAACAACATTACGGGCGAGTCCGTTGGCAATCTGACCGTCAATGCCAACTACCCGAATAACCCGACCACCCGGGGTTACCAGAACTCGAAATTCCAGCTGAAATCGAACGTCGCGGATAATTACGGGACTCGTGTCCGGGCCCTGCTTAAGGTCCCCACCACCGGTCTCTACACCTTCTGGATCGCATCGGACGACAGCAGCAGTCTCTACATGAGCCAGACGGCGTCCCCGAGTGGCAAAAAAAGAATCGCGTATGTGAATGGCGCCACCAGTTCGCTGGACTGGGGCGCCAATGCGTCGCAGAAAGCCACCCCCGTTTCCCTGACCGCAGGCCAGTATTATTACATCGAAACGCTGCACAAAGAAGGCGGAGGCGACGACCATCTGGCCGTTGCCTGGCAGGGACCGGGTTTCGCCCGCGAGGTGATCCCCGCCAGCGCGCTCTACACCTACAATCCGAATGCCATTCCCACTTTCTCCGGCAATCCGCTCCAGCGCCCGGCGGTCCAGGTCAGCCGTCCCTATCAGGACACTCTGGCCGGCTCCGCAACCGACCCCGACATGGGGCAGTCCCTGCAGATTTCCAAGCTGGGGGGTCCGGCCTGGCTCACCGTCGCGCCGGATGGCGCCCTGTCCGGTACGCCGGGCGGGGAGGATGTGGGCCTGAACAGCTGGATCATCTCGGTCAGTGATGGACAGGGCGGAACGGCCCAGACCACGTTGCAGATCCTCGTTGTGCCCGCGCCCGTCCCGCGCCTCGAGGTCTATTGAGCCGTCTGGCCTGTCAGAAACAGCGCATCACCGTGCCCCCGGTCGGGCCCGCTCTGGCGGGTGCGCCGGGGGCCAATGCTATCCCGGCTGTGTGGTTTCGGGCAAAGTCGCCCCTGGTCGGGGACGAATTTTCGGCGGATTGCCTTCCGGTGGATTTTTTCGGATAAACCGCTTGCCGACGGGGTGGGGAGGCGTGTTATTATAGGGACATCAGGAATGGACGGTTCCCGGGTATTCGTTCGGCAGGATCGGCCTTTTCTTCAGAAAAAGGGTAACCCTTTAGCCGTCAGTTGCATGCGGCTGATTTCTCTCAGGAACCGTAACTGCGGGAAATCGCGAAAGACGCGAAAAAGTGAAAATTTCGCGATTTTCGCGTCTTTCGCGGTTCCACCTGCAAAGGGTGACTGAAGGCTTACGAAAAAGGAGAGATGTCTCATGATTCAGGACGCGATAGCCCTGCTGGTGGGCGACGAAGAATTAACCCCGGAACAGATTGCCGAGGTGGCCAACGAGATCCTCGACGGCGTGGCGACCCATTCCCAGATTGCGGCGTTTATCACGGCGCTGCGCATCCGTGGCGAAAAGGTCGAGCACATCACGGCTTTTGTCAAGGCCTTGCGCGCCCGGGCCGACCACATCGAGACGCCGGGCGGCGTGATCCTGGACACCGTGGGGACCGGGGGGGACTGCCGCGGCACGTTCAATGTTTCGACCACGGCGGCCATCATCGCCGCGGCGGCCGGGGTCCAGGTGGCCAAACACGGCAACCGGGCCGTGTCGAGCCTGTCGGGCAGCGCCGACGTATTGGCCCGGCTGGGCGTCAACATCGAGGCGCCTCTGAAGGTGGTCGAGCGGTGCCTCAAGGAAATCGGGTTGTGCTTCCTTTACGCCCCGTCGTTCCACAGCGCCATGCGCCATGTGGACATTCCCCGCCGTGAACTGGCCATCCGTTCGATCTTCAACATGGCCGGGCCGCTGTCCAGTCCGGCAGGCGCCACCCACCAACTTATCGGTGTCTATGCGCCCGAACTCACCCAGACCTTCGCCGAGGTGCTGCGCGAACTGGGCACAATACGCGCGCTGGTGGTTCATGGCAGTGACGGACTGGACGAAGTGACGCTCACGAGCGTGACTCAGGTTACCGAACTCGTGGATGGCAACATCGACACCTGGACCCTGACCCCCGGCGATTTTGGCCTCGACCCGGTCAACCTCGAGGACTTGCTGGTGGATTCGCCGGAAATGTCGGCCGAAATCATCCAGAACATCCTGGCCGGGCAGAAGGGCCCCTGTTCCGAAATGGCGCTGGCCAACGCCGGAGCGGCCCTGTTCGTGGCGGGCAAAACCGCCTCGATCCAGGACGGTTACGCCCTGGCGAAGGAAACCCTGGCCGAAGGCAAGGCGGCCCGGAAACTCGAAGCGCTGGTGGACCTGACCCACTCGAAAGAGTAAGCGGGGGTTTGGAATCAGAAAGATTCAAGACAGCCGGAGGGGGCGTTCCGGAAAGCGAGGAATGAGGCGAATTTCTCCTTGTCGCCGGAACGAAGAAAACCACGCGGGAAGTGATCGTCTATTTCTTCTGGAGGAACAGCCACCCGCCGCTTCCGCCCCGGCCTTCATCCGTCACGAAACGGGCTTCCGACTCGGTCAGCGTGAGAGGAGAGAGGTGTTGCAGCGACTTGCGGCTGCGCAGGTTGATGAACTCCGCGTTGTGGGAAAGATGGAATCGTTCTCGAAAGATCTGTGCGGCGGTAGGGCCGTCGGGGTGGATCTCGTGTAATTCCATCAGGATGTCGAAGTGGTCCAGAGCGGGAATCTGTCGGGGATCGAGCAGGTCGTACTCGCCTCCCTCGCAGTCGCAGACGATCAGTCCCGTTTTCCGCGTTTCGACCAACTGGGCCAGGGAGGCCCGATCGCACCAGCCGAAGAGTTCCACCCGGTCGGACACCTCGTTGATGCGGGCCATTTCGCCACACAGGGTACGGCCTTGCGGGTTTCCCTCGAACGCAAACACGTGGGCTTGTTTCAGTCGCAGGGCCAGGCCGACCGCGTAGTACCCTTCCGCCGATCCGATGTCAATCACCGTGGTGTAGGAACATGTGCAAAGCCGTTCGAGAAGCGTGTGGAGTTCCGCTTCGTACGATCCGATGATCTTGGGCAGTGCGGCGCTGCCGACCGCCTGCAGGGACGGGTAAAGAAGTCCCTGGAAGGGCCCGTGGAGGACCGGATAGGGGCCTTCCGGCGGCAGAGTTTTCAGAACGCGCGAGCAGGCGCGCGCCCACGCCACTTCGCGGGCGACTTCGCCGATCTGGCCGCACCAGCGCAGCAGAGCGGGAAATCGGAAGAGTGCGCGCCGCAGGTTTCGCCTGAAAAAATCGCTGTTTCCGTCTTGCCCCATGATGCTCGCCACTCTTTCCGAAAACGGGGAAGGGTCTTGTCATACCCATGGGCACTATATCCCGGGAGAGCGCGAATGTACACAAAAGAGTCGGGAAAAGGGTGGGCAAATAGAGATTGCCGGTTCAGGTTGAATTGCGCTAAACTGAAGGGGTGAGTCGGAGAGAGGCGACGGCCTCGAGCCGAAACCGTTTGGCGGAAAGTGAGGGGGTGTCTGTTGGAAACGAGAGTGAAGTGCCTGCTGGACGATTGCGTGTTCTACCTGAAAAAGGTGGGCGAACCGGAGCCCTATTGTTCGCATGCCGAAAAGCGCCACTACCTGTTGCGCGAGCCGTGTCCGCTCTACAAGCAGGATTGGAACAAGATGCAGGCCAAGGCTGCGGATTTGCGCAAGCGCTTTGCCAACAAGGTCCGGTGACGTAGAAAAATTCCGGCGGTTGAGGGCTGCCGCCTCGTGTTTCTGTTTTGCGTCAGATTCCAAAGGAAAACACCAAGAGAAAGCAGCGCCACTCCCTGTCCGTGTAAGAAAAGGAGGGAGGGGTGTCTGCTGGCAGGAGACGGGTCCACCCGGGTGAGAGGGGGGCTTCCCCGTCCGTTCGGGTTATCGTATTCCCGTCGCCTGCCGGGCATTTTCCCCGGGGGAACAGAACGTAAAAGACGGAAAGTCGGGCAGTTGGACGATAAAATCCATTTACATTGGGACATGAGTTTGGGATACTTCCTCCCATAGGGGATGCTGATCGAGCCGGGTCTGCGGATTCCGGAGGTTTCGGTTCGGGGGTGTTCCGATTTTGGAAGACCGCAGCCACCGGTTTCCCGTGAAGAGGGAAGACTTGTTTCCCGGCTCGGAAAACGGGGAACTGCGGTTGAGTCAGGGTAAATCATGCCAGGAATAAAGGTGCGCACCGACTCGCTGCTGGAATGTAAGCGGGCGGGTGAAAAAATTGTCATGGTCACGGCGTACGACTACCCGTCCGGGCGGTTGACCGACGAGGCCGGGGTGGACGTCGTCCTGGTAGGCGACAGCCTGGGCAACGTGGCCCTGGGATTTCAGGACACGATCCCCGTCACGCTCGACCAGATGGTCCACCACACGGCGGCGGTTCGGCGGGGGGTGAAGCGGGCGCTGCTGGTGAGCGACATGCCGTTCATGACGTATAAAGGCTCCGTCGAGGAGGCCCTGCGCAACTGTGCGCGTCTGGTGCAGCAGGGGGGCGCGGAGGCCGTCAAGCTGGAAGGGGGCGTTGAAATCGCCCCAACCATCGAGCGGCTGACCCGCGCGGGGATTCCCGTCATGGGACACCTCGGATTGACGCCCCAGTCCATCCATGCGCTGGGGGGGTACACGGTGCAGGGCAAGCGCCCGGACGCAGCCCAGCGGTTGCGGGATGACGCGTTGGCGCTGCAGGAAGCCGGGTGTTTCTCGATGGTGCTCGAGTGCATGCCGTGGGAACTGGCCGAGGAGATCAGCCGGAGCCTGGTTGTTCCGACGATTGGTATTGGCGCCGGGGGCGGATGCGACGGGCAGGTGCTGGTGCTGGGGGATCTGATCGGGCTGACCACGGGGAAGCTGCCCCGGTTTGTCAAGCAGTACGCCCAGGTGGGCCAGACGATTCGTGAGGCCGTGGGACAGTATGCGCGCGAGGTGCGGACGCGCGAGTATCCGGATAGTGAACATACTTACGGAACGCGCAACTCGGGCGCGTGAGTGGGAAAATTCGGGGAGGTGAGAATTGACTGAGACGCAGGAAAAGGCCAGGCGGCATTTGCCGGCCCTGAAGATAACCCCCGAGTTGAGCGAACTGTTGTGTCAGGCGCTGGCCGAGGACGTCGGATCGGGTGATGTGACTTCGCTGGCGACGATTCCGGTGCATCAGAAAGGGCGGGGCCGAATTTTCGCCAAGCAGCGCGGGGTGGTCTGCGGGCTGGCGGTGGCGCGACACGTGTTGCGTCTGGCGGACCCGAAGGCGCGTTTCGAGGCGCTGGTGGCCGATGGAACGGCGGTGGAACCGGGGCAGGATCTGGCGCGGGTGAGCGGGTCCATGCGTTCGATCCTGACGGCGGAGCGGCTGATGCTGAACTTTCTCCAGCGCCTGTCGGGTGTGGCGACGTTGACGCGGGCCTATGTGGACATCCTGCGCCAGGCGGGGAGCCGGGCCGAGGTCGTGGACACGCGCAAGACGACGCCGTTGTGGCGGATTCTGGAGCGGCAGGCGGTGCGGGCAGGCGGGGGGACCAACCACCGTTTCGCGCTCTACGACATGTATCTGATCAAGAACAATCACATTGACGCGGCGGGGGGAGTGGGGGAAGCCCTGCGCCGCGTCGCGGAACATAACCGCGGTAAGGGCCGGGCGCGGCTGGAAGTCGCGGTCGAGGCGCGGACGCTGGCCGAGGTGCGCGAGATCCTGGCCGAGGGGGCAGACCTGATTCTGCTCGACAACATGCCCCCCACCTTGTTGCGGCGGGCGTTGGCCGAAATCGGGGGACGGATTCGCACGGAGATCACCGGGGGGGTGACACCCGGACGGCTCAAGACCCTGGCCACGCTGGCGGTGGACCGGTTTTCCGTGGGCGCGCTGACGCATTCCGCCCCGTCGCTGGATATTTCATTGCATGTGGCCGGTGAAGGGAAGAATGAATAAGGGGTCGCGGTTGAGGTGAAGGGGGGACAGTTCTGGAAGGGCTGTTTCCGCGGGTACGGGGCAGATTCTGGCAGATCGGGTGTGGATGTATGAGCGAACTCTCCAAGGCCATCGTTCAGAAAGTCTTTCAAGCGCTTGACATCGTGCAGGTGTTGAGGTTCCTGGATTACCGGACGGATACGATTCAGGAGACGAGCAAGTCGGTGCGGTGTTTCTGTCCGGTTCACAAGGAACAGATCTTCCGCACCTACACGTTCGAACCGCGTACGGGCAAGGGGCGTTGTTCCTATACGCCGTGCCCGGCTCATGCGCCTCACGACATCATTGGTCTGACGGCCCTGTATCATGGGGTGGATTACGAAACGGCGACGGAAAAACTGGTCGAGCACTTCCAGTTGCGTGTGGCGGTGACGGAAGAGGAAGCGGCGACGAGTCCCCTGCTGGCGGCCCACCACGATCTCGAGAACGGCAAGACCGAAGAAGCGTACCAGAGTTTTACGGCAATTGTGGCGGAAGAACCCCGCAATGTGGAAGCGCTGCTGGGGCTGGTGAAGGCCTGCGCGGCGCTGGGACGGACCGAAGAGCGAGCCACGCTGCAGCTGCAACTGGCCGAACTCTACACCAGCAAACGGATGTGGGAAGACGCGGCCAATACCTACGCGCTTTACCTCGAATATAACCTGGAAGATATCCCGACCCGCCTGCGCTATGCCGAGTGCCTCCACCATCTGGAACGCAAGACCCAGATGATGGACGAAATGATGCGGATCGCCGAGCTCTTCGAGAAGCGTCAGGAGTGGGAAAAGGCGTTCGAGATTTACAAACGGGTGGAAATTTTCCGCCCCGGCGTGCTCGAGACCCAGGAGGCCATGGAAGAACTGCTGGCCAAGATGGGCCGGACGGATGAGGCGGCGGTCAAGATCCTCAAGCGGGCCGAGGAGTACCGCAAGCAGGACGACATGGACAAGGCGCTGGACTGTTACGCCCGGGTGGTGGAACTGGACCCGGCGCGCGACGACATGCGCCAACTGTTCATTGAAGGGGTGCTGGCCCGCACCAAGCCCAAGCGCGAGGACCTGAAGCAGTGCTTGGAACTGCTCGATGGATTCTCGGCCACAACGGGCCAGAGCGAATCCCTGAGCGCCTGTCTCGAACGATTGCTCGACCGTTTTCCGGACAACAAGTCCCTGCACGAGAAGGCCCTGCAATGCGCCGAACGGATCGAGGCGGCCGGTTTCAACCAGCGGGCGCTGGTGATTTACGAAAAACTGCGCGCCTGCGGGTTCCGGCCGGCCGACCTGGATGGGGCAATTCAGCGGCTTCTGGTTCAGAGCGGGCGCGGCGAGGAAGTGATCGAACGTCTCGAAAAACAGGCCGAGGAGTACCTCAGTCAGGGGAAACTGCCCGAGGCCTTGTCGTGTTATGTGCAGATTCTGGAAATCACCCCCGATCGCGACGACATCCGTCAGAAATACCTGAACGCCGTGCTGGCCAGTCCGGAAGTGGACGAGGCGATTGTGAATCAGTGCGTGCAGATGGTGGACTCGTTCACCTCCGGTCCGACGGGCGATGATGTGCTGGGGATGCTGGCGAAGATTCTCCAGCGGTTCCGCGACAATGCCGCCATGTTGGACAAGGCCCTGCAGACGGGCAAGATCCTCGAAAGCGAAGGGGATATTGACAAGGCGCTCGAGGTGTATCGTCTGGCCGCCGAGGCGCAGCCGGACCTCGAGGATGCGCGGTTGGCCATCGAGAAGGCGCTCATCGAGTCGGGCCGCAAGAACGAAGCCATCGAAAATGTGGTCATGCAGGCCGAGTCGCACCTGCGCTCGGGGCAGATTCCCGAGGCGGTGGGGCTTTTCGCCAAGGCGCTCGACATGGACCCGGGACGCGACGATCTGCGACTGCGCTCGATCCAGGGGGTGCTGGAGAGTCCCGAGGCGGGAGAGGCGGTACTGGCTCAGAGTCTGGCCCTCCTCGAGGGGTTCAAGGATATGGCGGGTACGGAGGCGATGGCCTGCCTGACAAGCCTGCTCGAGCGCTTCCCCCGTCACTCGGTCTTGCAGAACAAGGCGATTCAGGCGGGGCGCATGGCCCAGGAGGGCGGCGAGACGGCGTGCGCCATCGAAATGTACCGGCTGGTGCTTTCGCTTGACCCGGCCCATGGGGATGCAAACCGCGCGCTCGAAGAGGCGCTGCTGGCCGAGGGGCAAATTGAAGAGGCCGTGGCGAACATGCTGGCTCAGGCGGATCTGTTTCTGGCCGAGGGCCGTCTGCCCGACGCGTTGGGCCGTTTCCAGAGCGCGTTGGAGCGGGTGCCCGAGCGCGAGGAGGTCGTCTGTCTGTACCTGAAGGCTCTGTTGACAACCCCCAAGATGGGCGAAGGGGTCATTGTCCAGTGCCTCGAAGCGGTCGGGCATCTGGCGGCTTGGGCGGCCAGCCCGGCGATCCTGGAACTGATCGAACAGTTGCACGAGCGGTTCCCCAACCACATGGGGGTCAAGCGGCACCTGCAGGATTGCTGTCGCGCCCAGGGACGCGAGCCGGAGGCAAACGGACTGGCTCTGGAACTGGCGCAGGCGGCCTTCGACGCGCGCGATTTCGGCGCGGCGACCCAATGGGTGGATCTGCTCATCGAGCAGGGAGGCTCGCTGCGTCAGGCGGCCCTGAAACTGAAGACGGAAATTTCGAAAGCGCTCGGGGGAACGGGCGCCGCGGTGGATGCCTTCCTGGCCGCCATCGAGCAGCACGAAAGCAAGGGGATGCGCAACGAGGTGGTGGCGTTCTACAAAACCGCCATCGAGATGAATCCCGACAGTATCGAACTGCGACTGCGCAATCTGCGCAACTTCCGGGTTCTGGGCCGCATGGAGGAGTATTTCGAGGCCGCTCAGGCGACTCTGGCGTTGCTGAACACCACGGAGGATCGGCTGGGCGCCCAGGTGGCGCTCGACGAATTGCTCGGGGTTTGGGGGGAGATCGAAAAAGAAGGTTTGCAGGCCGACGTAACGCCCCTGTACGCGGCAGCGGTCCGGGTGCGCCCGGAGGATGTGGAATTGCGGCGCGTGGCGCTGCGCAACCTGCTGGCGCTGGAGCGGACCGACGCCTATTTCGAGATGGCGAACGAAACGCTGGCTCTGCTTGAAGAACAGGCTGAGGCGCCCGGGACACTGGTCACTCTCGAGGAACTGCTGGGCGCGGCGGAAACCTTTGAAAAAGTGGGCCTGCTGGCGGAAGTGGCGCCGCTTTACCAGACGGCGATCCGGATCAGTCCGGAAAACCTGTCGTGGCGCCTGCGGGCGTT
>DAOPYU010000048.1:0-1869 GCA_035353095.1 Candidatus Sumerlaeota bacterium
AAATCGAGGGCGAGGAAACTCTTTGCGAAAAGGGGGCGCTTCGCGTAGAATCCTCGGAATTGTAACTGGCTCCGGCAAGAGGCTGCGACCCCGCAGTTTCGGCGGGCAGGCCGTTTATATGATTCAGGAACTCAAGGAAGAGACTCATCATGACCCGTCCCGGAGGTCGGCCGATCGACCTGAGCGAAGTCAAAACCTATTCCATCCGCCAGCGCCAGAGCAAGTTCGATCCCTCGCAGATGGCTCGGGTTCCCGACGCGTTCGGAACGCTGGATCACTTTTTCGCCTGCCTGCCGCGCACGTTCAAGGCGCGCGACCTGCTCGACCTGGCCGAGCATATTGTTGTGGGCGCCGCCAACAACAAGCGCGTGCTCTGGATGATGGGGGCGCACCTCATCAAGTGCGGGCTTTCGCCCCTGGTCATCAAACTCATGGAGCAGGGGATCATCAATTGCGTGGCGATGAACGGCGCCTCCTCCATTCACGACTTTGAACTGGCCTGTTTCGGCCACACGAGCGAGGACGTCGAGCAGGGGCTGGAAAACGGCTCGTTCGGCATGGCGCGCGAGACCGGCGAGTGGATGAACGACCTGATCACCGATGGGGTCAAGCGCGGGTTTGGCATCGGCCACACCCTGGGCCGGGGGATCCTGGACCGGCGGGTGCCCTATGAAGAATACAGCATTCTGGCCGCCGCGGTGCGCCTGCGCATGCCCGTGACGGTCCATGTGTCCATCGGGTGCGATATCATCCACCAGCACCCCACGACCGACGGCGCCGCTCTGGGGAAAGGGTCCCTGCGCGATTTCCAGATTCTGGCCGGCCAGTTGCCCGACCTCGACAGCGGCGGGGTGGTGATCAATTTCGGCTCGGCGGTGGTGATGCCCGAGGTGTTCCTCAAGGCGTTGAACGTGGCGCGCAATGTGGGCAACCCGACGCGCAACTTCGTGGCGGCCAACTTCGACATGATCCAGCAGTACCGGCCCAACGTCAACGTGCTGGCCCGCCCCACAAAGAACGGCGGGAAGGCCTACAGTTTCACCGGCCACCATGAACTGATGCTGCCGTTGCTGTTCGGAGCGATCCAGCGCCTGTTGCGGTAGCGGGCAGGCCGCCGGTCGCGTCGCGGAACCCGATTTTTTCGAGGAGCGGCTTTCCTATGCGTATTACGGTTCTGGGGTCTGGAACTTCCGTCGGCGTTCCCATGGTCGGGTGCGAGTGCGCCACGTGCCGTTCTACCGCTCCCGAAAATAAGCGGTTGCGGTGCAGTGTCTATGTCGAGCACCCCGGCGGAAAATTTCTGATAGACTGCTCGACGGACTTTCGCGAACAGGCGTTGCGGTACAAAATGCCCCGCATTGACGCTCTGCTGGTGACCCACCCCCATGCCGACCACATCAACGGGATTGACGACCTGCGGGTGTACAATTTCCGCCAGGAGGGGGCGATTCCGGTTTACTGCAACGGTGAGACCCTGCAGGTGTTGAAGACGCGGTTCGACTACTGTTTCAATCCCATCCAGATCGGGGGAGGACTGCCGCATCTGGATTTACGGGAAGTGGTGGCCGGGCGGCCCTTTGACCTTCAGGGACTGGAAGTGACTCCCATTGCCCTCAAACATGGAGTGATGGATGTCCTGGGATTCCGCCTGGGGCGCCGGTTCGCCTACCTGACCGATTGCAGCGAGGTGCCGCAATCCAGCCTCGAGCAGGTGCGCGGGGTGGAGGTGCTGGTGGTGGACGCATTGCGTCATACCCCCCACGACACCCACTTCAGCCTCGAGGAGGCGCTGGCGTTCAGCCGCAAGGTGGGCGCCGCGCAGACCTGGTTCACCCACATTTCGTGTTATCTGGAACATTTCGAGACCAA
>DAOPYU010000048.1:1969-15592 GCA_035353095.1 Candidatus Sumerlaeota bacterium
CCGCGCAGACCTGGTTCACCCACATTTCGTGTTATCTGGAACATTTCGAGACCAACGCGATGCTGCCTCCCAACGCGCAACTGCTCCAGGATGGACAGATTCTGGAAATTCCAGACGCTCCGGGAACGGACGAGACGGTTTGAGGGTTTCGATCTGTTTTCGACCACCCGAATCGGGGAAGGTTTTCGGCTGGTTTTTCCCTGTCTTCCGTTCCATCGGCCATGTCTTAATTTCGTGTAAGACCTTTGAAAAACAGGAGTTGGAGGGGAGAGGCGGGTCGTTTCTCTCTTCAAGGACTGCTTGACTTCAGGCGGGGCGTTTGCCATAGTGAGATCGGTGCGTGAGGGCTGTAAGCCGCTCATGTGAGCCGTTTTGTTTTGGGGAACCGGAAAAGACTCCGTCTGGGCACGGAGGAGTGGGTGGTGTGTTGCGAAGGGTGGATCCGTCGGTGGACCCGGCAGCAGGGCAAGCGCAATCCCAGAATCTGATGCAGGCCGATGAAGCCATGTGGAATCGGGCGGTCTTTGTGATTGCCGAGGACGAGGTGGTTTCCCGTACCCTGTTGCGCCGCCAGTTGGAAAAAGAAGGGTACCGGGTTTTCGAGGCGCCGAATGGGCTGGAAGCGCTGAAACTGGTCGAAAAACACAAGCCGGACCTGTTGCTTTCGGACTGGATGATGCCGGAAATGGACGGGGTCGAGTTGTGCCGTCAGGTCAAGGAAAACCCCGAAACGAGCAACACGTATATCCTGATTCTGACCTCGCGCGAGGACAAGGACGACCTGGTGCGGGCGCTCGACGCCGGCGCGGACGATTATCTGCGCAAGCCGTGGGATGTCAACGAACTGCTGGCGCGCATCCGCGCCGGGTTGCGGGTCGTGAAACTCCAGCGCAGCCTGGCGTTGCGCAATGAGGACCTGGGGTTGATGACCTATCGCCTGAACCAGGAAATCGCCACGGTGGCGAACATTCAGAAAGTGCTCCTGCCTCAGGAAATCCCCCACACGTCGGCCCTGGACGTGATGGCGTGGTACCTGCCGTCGAGCGAATGCGGCGGCGATTATTACGACGTGTTGCAGTTGACGCCCGACCATCAGGGGTTTCTGGTGGCCGACGTGAGCGGGCACGGGGCGCCGGCGATGGTGACGATGGCGCTGCTGCGGCAGTACGTCCACCTGGTGGCGCGGGACTACGACGATCCGGGGGCGTTGCTCGAGGCGGTCAACCGCCACCTGTTCGACCACCTGCCCACGGACCAGTTCGTGACAATGTTCTATGCGATCATCCAGACGAGCAGCCTGGAGTGCCAGTATGCGTCGGCGGGTCACAACCCCCCTTTGTGGTTCCAGAACCGCCGGCAGGAAACGGTGCGTTTGCCGGGATGCCGGGGATTTCCATTGAAGTTGGTGACCCGGCAGGCGCAGTATGTTTCTCAAAAGATCCGGCTCGAGCCGGGCGACCGGCTGGTGCTTTATACGGACGGCATTCCCGAGTGTTTCAATCCGCAGAAGCAGGATTATGGGATGGAACGGTTCCAGAATGTGGTCAACCTGCATGCGGGCAAGTGTACCCCGAATCAGTTGGAAACCTTGGTGGTGACGGATGTGATGCGTTTCAGTGACGATCAGTTGCCGGAAGACGATCTGACGCTGATGATTATCGGCGTGAATGAGCCGGCGGAGCCTTTCCTGGATTGAGGACAGGCGATTTAACCGAACAGAAGAAGGAAATCATGACCTCGATTTTTTCTCCTCGCATGTTTCGCCTGCCGGGGGTGGGCATTTTTCTGCTGGCGTTGCTTCTGGGAATGCCCGGGTGGGGACGTGGGGTGACGCAGGAAGACCTGGGGCCGGTGGAAATCCGCGACATTCAGTTTGAAGGGCTCAAGCAGCTCAAGGTCGAGGATCTGAAAGAGAAGATTCAGAGCAAAGTGGGGAAACCCTATGACCGCGAAAAGGTGCGCGAGGATCTCAAGCGGCTGGGCGCCCGGGCTTGGGAATGGCCGACGGTGCGTTCCGAAAAGGTGGACGGGGGCGTGCGGCTGATCTTCGTCCTGAAGGAAAACCCCGTGCTCGATTCGATCGAGATCGTGGGCAACACGAAGATCGAAACGAAGGAACTGGTGAAACTGGTGCGGGTCGAGCCGGGGCAGGTCCTGACGCAGGATCTGGTGACCAAGGCGCGCGAGTCGGTCCAGAAGGAGTACCGGGATAATAGCTATGTGCAGACAAAGGTGGAAGCCAATCTGGCTCAGAAACCCGGTTCCGAGGGTAAAGTCTTGCAGATTCTGATCAGCGAGGGCGAAAAGAAGCGGGTGGACGATGTCGTGATCGAGGGGAATCAGGCGTTCTCGGCATTCCGGCTTCGCATGGTGCTGGAGACCAAGGGGTCGTGGCTCTTCGTGCACAATTACCTCGATGAGCGGGCCTTCGAGAAAGATTTGCTATCACTGCGCGATTTCTACCAACTCCGGAAGGGATACTTCGCCGCCGAAGTGGAACGTGGCGTGTTCGATTTCAACGAGAAAAAAGGGACCGTCACGCCGCGTATCGTGGTGAAAGAAGGCCCACGCTATGTGCTGCGCTCGGTCAAAACGCGGGGCAACCGGCAGTTCCTGAAGGAAGAAATCACGGTCTTCTTCGACAAACTGATTGGAAAGCCTTTCGATGGAGACGACTATAACGACGCGATCAAGCGGGTAAAGAACATGTACGGCGCGGCGGGGTGCGTGGCGACGGAAGTGAAGGACGAGATGCAGTTCGACCGCGCGCAGGGGCAAGTAGATCTGACCGTGGTGATTGACGAGGAGGTCCGCGCGCGGGTGGGCAAGATCCTGATCGAACGGCCCAATCCGATCCCGGACGACGAAGCCTCGTGGTTCACGCGCACCTATTCGCGCATTGCGCCGCCACTCAACGAAGAGGTGATCCGGCGCGAGGTAAAACTGACGCCGGGCGAGGTGTATGACAAACAGAAAGAGGCCGAGTCGGTGGCCCGGTTGCGGCGGCTCAACGCCTTCAACGACGTGACGATCGAGAGCCGTGCGGGCGACCAGCCGCAGACGCGCGATGCGGTGATCCGCGTACAGGAAGGGATGACGGGCAACATCCTGGTCGGGGTGGGTTACAACGAGGCCTACGGCGGGTATGTCTGGGGCACCTATACGGAGAACAACCTGTTCGGCGAGGCCAACAGCCTGCGGTTGAATGCGATGGTGGGAACGGAAGAGGTGAACGCCGGAGTTTCCTATCTGGACCGGTATCTCGGGGATACGCAGAATTCGCTGCTGACCGAGGTGCGCCACATCAACGCACACCGGCCCGGATACGACGAAAAGAACACGGGGGGGCTGACCGAACTGGGCACGCCCCTGACCGACCGGTGGAAACTCTACACGCGGGCCCGGGCCGAGTACGTTCAACTCGACGACGCGGGCAATCACCCGGAAGAGGATTACAACATCAAATACGGTGTGGGAGCGTTGCGCCTGCGCCTGGTGCATGATGCGCGGGTGTACGAGAATTACCACGGGGTGCAGTCTTTCGAATCCAGCGGTCATCTGGCATCCATGGGAATTGAAGGCGGGTACGCCGACGGAACATTGGGCAAGTTGACCGGTTCGTACGACTGGTACCACAAGATCGGGGAGCGGGCAGTTTTCGCAACCGACTTGAACGCGGGATTTCTGATGAACGATGCCAACGAGATCGGGCCGACCGAGCGGTTGTACATGGGCGGGACGGATGACCTGCGCGGCTACAAGTTCCGCCATGCCGGTCCGCACGACCCGGGAGATAACGATGTTCCGTCCGGTGGCGCCACCAAACTGGTGGCGCGTAACGAATTGCGGTACCCCCTGATGGACCGGATCACGGGCCTGATGTTCCTGGACGCGGGGTTGCTGGACCACGACGCGTTCACATTCGACGCCGACCCGCGCGCGTCGGCGGGTGTCGGGTTCCGGGTGGGGATGAAGGGGGTCGAGGCGGGGGTGGACCTGGCGGCGCCGATCAACGCCCAGCCGGACGATCAGAAGCGCTATTTCCATGTGACGTTGCGGGGACAGCAGGGATTCTCACAGGGGAATACCCCGGAATAAGCGTTTGTTGTTCCGCTCCCCGATTCGACAGTTCCAGTTCGCGGGTATCGAGGCGGGGCTCAGGAGGCTCCCATGCGGCTGCCCTCAGAGGTGGATACGGATTCCCGGGGTTCCTTGTGGCTGACGCCGACGGCGTGTTATCACGACCGTCAGCCGCTTCCTGGACACAAGGATTTTCAGGCCTTCAGCCACAAGTTCGTGCGGGAATTCGGTTATGCCCCCCCTTCGCCGCACTATCTTCAGGGTGAGATAGCGGGGATGCGGTATTTCGATCTGGCCGCGCTGCACCACAACACCCAGATTCTCACGGCGTGTGAGCGGGCGATCGCGCCTCTGATTCTGAGGCATTTCGAGTATGAGCCGCGCAGTTCGGGCCGGCTGGACCGGTTCTACGACCTGACGCGTTGCACTTTGCGGATTCTCAATACCGCCCCCCAGAACCCGGATGAGGTGGTGTTGAGCGATTACTGGCATTGTTGGCAGAAAGCGGGGCTGGTGCGGGGCGAGCAGTTCCTCGAGGTGGGACTGGCCGCCTGTCAGTTTACGCTCTTTCTGGATACGGGGCAGTGTCATTTTATCTGGTGGGAACGGGAGACGCAGGTGCTGGCTTCCGAGGAGACGCGGCAGGAAATTCTGGAATTGTTCTGTGACAATCTGCACTCCCTGCAGTTCGCCGACCTGGCGGCGACTCTGGCCAAGGCCTGGAGCGAGTGTGTGGCCCTGGTTTTCGAGCCGATGATTCAGGTGTTTGAAGAGGCCGCCTCGCTCGAGCCGTGGTATTACCAGAACCCCAAGTGGGAACGCTACTGGCTGGAAAACGCGCGGGTGGACCGTTTCCGGCAATTGCGCGCGATCAATCGCCACCCACTGTCGGGACATGCCTTGGGCGAACACTCGGAGTTCGTGATCCCCAATCCCTATGAGGACACGCCACCCGATCTGGATTATTAGGGGGCGATGTTTCCCGGGACTCGGATTTCGGGAATTCGTGTCCCGGCCGGGATCGGATGGTCCGGGACGCGCATTGTTACTGAAAGGTGATCGAGATTGGAACATAACCGGTTTAAACCCCGGGTCCTGGTTCTGGATGACGATCGGACGAGTCTGTACGTTCTGAATCGGCTCCTGGAGGCCGCTGGGATTGAGGTGATCGAGTGCACGGAACCGCAGGAGGCGTTTCGGTGGTTGGAGCGCGATCTGCCCGATCTGATTCTGCTGGATATCGTCATGCCGGGCATGAACGGTTATGAAGTCTGTCAGATGTTGAAGAGCGGAACGCGGACTCGCGATATCCCCCTGATTTTCCTGACGGCCAAGACGGACAGTCAGGATATTGTGAAGGGGCTTGAGGCTGGCGCCGTGGACTATGTCAAGAAGCCCTTCGAGAGCCGAGAACTGCTGGCCCGTGTGCATACCCATGTGGAATTGAAGTGCAATCGCGACCGGGTTCTGCACCTGCTCGAAGAACAGCGGATCGACATCGGGGTGGCCAAACAGGTGTTGCGTCTGGTGGATGGGCCGCCGGTGAAGCGGGTTCTGTTGCCGGGGGGGGCGCAACTGTTCGCCGAGGTGCTCCTGCAACCGTGTCGCGAGCAGGGCGGGGACCATGCGTTTTTCATGAGCCTGCCTCCGACGCCTGCGTATCCCGCCGGGCGTACGGTTATCAGCCTCAAGGATCAATCGGGCCACGACGTGGGGTGCGTGATTCGTTCGATTTTTTCCGACCTGGTGCATTGCGGGTTGATGTTCACGCACTCGGATCAATCGCTGGCGTCCCTCATGACGGCGGTCAATCGGGAGATCTGTCAGGCCGGACTGGGGCGTCCGGATCACTTTTTCACGGCGCTCACGCTCGAGCTGGATCATGCGGATCTGACCCTGCGGGGGATTTCCATGGGGCATCCGCCCCTGATTCTGATTCGCAACGGCGCCGCTCGTTTGTTTCCAGAACCGGCCGGGCCGGGGTGGAGTCTGCCCGTGGGAGTGGATGGCCTGGTGGAACTGACGGTCCAGGAAACGCGGCTCGAGCCGGGCGATAAACTGGTCCTCTATACGGACGGCCTGATCGAAATGCCCAGCGCCCAGAAGAAACAACGAATCTCCCCGCTGGAACTGGCTCGGTGGACCGAGCGTCTGCTGGCCGACGAGGCCGACTTGCCGGTGAGTCGCCTGACGCGCCGGCTGCTGGCGGCGGTTGCGGAAAGCTGCGGCGAGACCGTATCACCCGGGGGCGATCGCAACACATCGGCGGATGATGTGACGGTGCTGGGGGTGGAACTGGAGCGGGAGGAAAACTGGCAGGAAGCGGTTTTCACCCCCGCCAATACCCAGGAACTGGAGCGCATCATCTGGGATCTCTTCGGTCAAATCGCGCAGGAATGGGAATCTCACGGATTTCTGGGAGCCGAAACCCGGTTGCGGGTGGTGCTCGAGGAAGGGCTTCACAACGCCTGGCAACACGGGAACAAGTCGGCGGCGGGCAAGCGCATCACCGTGCGATGGGCGTTTGGAAACGATGCCCGTCTCGAAATACTGGACGAAGGCTCCGGTTTCGATTATCGTCAGATCCCGGATCCACGCACCCGCGAGGGTCGGCTGAAACTCTCGGGACGGGGAACTTTTCTCATGCGTTTCTATTCGTCGAGTTTATTCTGGCGGGATGGCGGACGGCGGGTGTGTGCCCTGTTCCGGGTCGAACCGGAAGATCATCTGGACTGGCGCAAGGAAATGATTCCCCTCTGGCGTGTGCCGGGGCAGTTGGAGCAGGAAACGAAGAATGGAGGAATGTGAGACGATGGATATTACGAAGACGGTTGAGAAGTCCAGTGTGCGGTTTGCGCTGCGCGGCCCCATAGACCGCAAGGGGGCGGAAGTGCTCGAGAAAGAATTCCGCTCGGCGGATTTCATCAAGATCCGGCTGCTGGAACTCGATTTCTCGGAAGTGCCGACCATCGACAGCGCCGGCATCGGCAAACTGCTCATGATCCACAAGGAACTGGCGATTCAAGGGGGCAACGTCCGCATCCTCAATGCGTCGGACGACATCTGCCTCCTGTTGACGGAACTGAATCTGAAAGCGCTTTTCGGGATGAAATGACGCGGCGGGTTCAGCGCTGGCGGGCGAAGTGCTGGATGGCTTGTTCTTCCTCATCGAAGATCAGCACGGCGTTCGAGATGTCCAGCACGTCGAGTACCTGACGGTTGGGCGCCAGCAGATTGCTGAAACAGACCACCCCGTTGCGCCGTCCCACATTTTCAAGGACGGAGACCAGATTGCCGATGCCGGTCGTGTTGATCGTGTCCACCCGTCCGAAGTTGATGAGGATCTGGTCGTAGCCCCGGCGCACCAGATCGTGGCAGGCCTGCTCGATTTGCTGGCCTGTGGCGCCGTTGAGGTACCCGGAAGGATACAGAACTGCCAGACCGGAACGTTCCGCAATTTCCACCGTACAACTCTCCTTCACTCTACCGGATTTCAGGATGATTTTGCGCCTGGCCGATTCGCTGCGGATGCGTCTGCCTGCCCGCGCACGGGTTTTCGCTTTTCCATCCGCAGGCGGGTACCGTGCTCGAACGGCTCAAAGACGGCGCGGTCCATGAACCGCTCGATCAGCTTCAATCCCCGTCCGCGCTTGAACGGATGCCGTTCCCCGTCGTTTTCCCGCACCTTCTGGGGATCGAAGACTTCGCCTTCGTTCTCGATGACCACGCAGCATTTCTCGTCGGTGAGGAGGGCTTGCACGCAGATTTCCTTTTCCGCGTTGCGACTGCTCTCAATGGCATTCAGGCACCCCTCCAGCACGGCCATGCGCAGCTGCTGGGCCGCCTCCTCGCTGAAACCGTTGCCCAGAGCCAGTTCCTCAATGGTCTTGGCGGCCACCAACTCCATACCATCACGCGGGGATAAACGCAACTCTACTGTGGATTCCATCGCACTGGACTGGCCCAGCGGCACAATGCGGGCGGGCCGGGGCGGGAGGATGGGAACCGAGACCGCGGACGCTCGAGGCGCGGGCTGGTCGTGCATTTTCCCCGTGGGCATTTCGAAGACCGAGTCGGGGTCAATCGGCTGGTCGAGGGAAGACGGGGAGGCGGACGGCAGGGCGGGGGCGTGTAACTTCGCGTCCGCAGGTTCAATTGCCGCCGGTTCCCGTCCGGGAGCGCGAAAAAGTTGCTTCCCCAGAGTCTGAAAATCGCTCCACGTGGACGTCAGGAAACCCAGCGTTTCGACACGTTCGGCGGCCTCGGGAGAATAGCGGGCATTGCTCAGAATCCACACCCGGGTGCGCTTGACGTCGAGGTCCAGGGACTGGCGTTTGGCGATCCGTTCGATCCGGGCAACCTCTTCCGAGGTCAGGACCGGGACGTCGCACAACACGACGATCCAGAGTTGTTCGTCGCTGCGGTAATGTTCGGTCCCATCGAAACACCACCCCACCACCCACGCCGATGTGGCAGCCCCTGCCGCCTGCTCGGTGAAGGCGCCGATGCAGTAGGGCAGCTGGGTCAGGGCGCCCCGCGCCGCCTGACTGGCTTCGGCCAGGCCGGACGCCTGATGCGCCGGCGCCGCCCGTCGTGAAAGAGTGGCCGCCTGAGTGAGGGGCACGGGTTTCTCGGCCACACTCAGACCGCGCTCGTGCGTACGGAACAGTTGGGCGCGAACTTCCTGACCCCGAAAGGCCGACAGGAGCAGGGCGGTATCGCGCAGGCGCTGCGCAATGTCCCCGGTTTCCGGACCGGTTGTCGGGGTTTCAACCAGACGTTTGCGTTTGAGGACCAGACGGCGTCGTTCGGGGGACTCGCCGTGCAGGAGACGCGCCACGTACATCTCGAGCGCGTCACGCAGCAGGGGCGTTTCGGCCACCCGCCACTGTCCGCCTTCGCAGACGGCCAGGCCGCTCCGGGCCAGACGCACCAGTGCCTGCTGTTCTTCCGGGGGCAGGGGGGACGCCCCCCCATAGCGCGGGGATTCCGCCATCAGGCAGTTCTGCAGAACCCGGGCCATCAGGAGCGGCTCGATCAGGGCTTCGGCGGGAGGATAGAGCGCCTGCTGGATGTCGCGCGCCGAGGCGCCGTTGCACAGATCCTCCAGATAGAGGTTCAGAAACTCTTCATCCAGGATCAGGCTGCCCGGTTTCGCCTGCGCGCAGCCGTGGGCAAAGTTGGCCAGCCAGCGCGGAATACCGCCCCAGAGTCGGGCATGCCGGGCAAAGACGGTGGCATCGTAATCCACATGGGCGCTCGACGCCAGTTGTTCGAAGAAATCCTGCGCCGCCTGACCGTGCAGCGGGTCCAGCGCCACGAGGTTCGACACATCGGGCAGTGGGGGCAACAGGGGATGCCACGTCTGGGGAGAGACGCGGGAGGTCCAGACGCGGCGAACCGCCGTCTGCTCCGGCTGGGACGCGTGAGGGAACCCGGACGCTTCTGCGCGCGAAACAAGACGGGTCAGATAAAGAGACTGTCCCGCCTCGGTCCAGTGGGCGTTTTCCGCCCCGTCCAGAAGGAGGTGGAGGGGCTGGTTTTTCTGGACCGCGAGTCCTTCGAGTTCATCGAATGCCCATTGGATCAGTTGAGCGCCTTCTTCCGCTCCCCCGCCCGCGGCCTGATGGAGGGTGTCGCGGTGGTGCATTTCGGCCAGAAAGGCGGCCAGGGGGGCCAGACGCTCGGCGTAGCAGAGGTCCTGCAGGGACGCAAGAGGCAGGAGGTTGGCCTGCGCCAGATCGACAGAGCGGCGCGCAAACGCGACCCACTGCTGGACGACCTCGAAGACAAACCGTGTCGCCCAGGAAACGGGCCGGAAGGGCTGCGAAGGAATCGAAATGAGGAGCGGAACTTCGGCGTCCTGATGGTCGAACAGGTGCCAGTAGAACCGGCGCAGAAACAGGGTCTTCCCAACCCCGAGGGGGCCGTGGAGCAGGGTGTCGCCAGCAGGGGAAAGGCCTCGACCGGCCACCGGCGGATGGGACAGGCGGTCCCACGCGTGCCAGTGAATATCCTGACACGAGGGGCGCGTCTCTCGTCCGTAAGTGCGATAGCCCGAAACCGCCACGCCAGCCGGCATCCTTTCCTCTGCGCGTAAACACAAAAACCCCTTCCGTTCCTGCCTGGAAGGCCACAGTCTATTGTAGGGGGACGGATTCGAGTCTGTCAAAAGAAAACCCATGCGCGGGGCAATTTTCGGTCGGGGAAGCGGAACGGACCGCAGGTTCAGAACCGTCTCGGCGGAAAAGTTTCCCACAAACCCCTTGACACCCGCCCCGGGAACCCTCTACCTAGGGAGATTGAAAAGGCGGCGGAATGGATAGGCCGCCCGTCTGAAAGGAGTTGATATGCGAATGTTGAAAACCGCCCTCTCTGTTCTGTTGCTGGCGCTGCTTGGCTCGGCCTGCGCGACCCCCCTCGAACCCTTCCGAACCGGTGTGGTGCGGGACGTGGTCCTTTTTCAGTTCAAGCCGACCGCTCCGCCCGAACAGGTAAAGGCTATCGAGAAGCGATTTCTGAGTCTTCAGGATGAAATTCCGGAAATCCAGAGCATTGAAGGAGGGCACAATATCAGCCCGGAACATCTGAACGAGGGATACACCCACGTCTTCGTGTTGACGTTCCGGAACCCGACGGCTCGCAACGCCTATATCAAGCATCCCGCGCGGGCGGAGTTTGTTCGCTCGATGGCGAACGATCTCGAACGTTGTCTGGTCATGGACTATTTCCCGTTTGATCGGGAACATCAGGCCGCCCCGGTGGCCACAGCCGGCAAGGTCGCGCCGACTGCGCCGACTGTCGCGCCCGTGGCGCCTGCGGCGCCCGTACCGGTGGTCCAGCAATGACACCCGGGCAAAAACGGCTCCCCGAGACCGAAGATCCGACCGACTGTCCCCCGATCCCCATTCTGGGGATCGGGGTGGCTTGCGCCGCGGGTAACAGCCCGGACGCCGTGCGGGAAACCCTGGCCGGGCGCCGCGTGCCCCGTATCGAGACCGAGCGGGTCGCCACGGCCCAGGGGACGGTCGAGTTGCCGGTCTATCGCGCGGATGCGGAGGAACTGGAAAGCGGAGTGCCGAAACGGCAACTGCGGCGCATGAGCCATTTTGCCCGATTGGCGTATTTTACGGCCTTCGAAGCGCGCCGGGACGCCGGACTGGACACCTGGCCCGATCCCGCACGGGTTGGGATCGCGTTTGGGACGGGACACGGGCCCCTGCGGGTGACCTTCGAGTTCCAGGACAGTGTCATTGACGGGGGCGACCGGTGCGCCTCCCCCACCAGTTTTGCCAATTCCGTCCACAATGCCCCGGCCTCCCAGATTTCCATTGCGATGGGACTTCAGGGGCCGTGCCAGACCATTACGACCCTGGGGCAGACCTTCGCGGGAACCCTGATGGCCGCTCTGGACTGGTTGCGCCACGATGAGGTGGACTCTGTTCTGGCGGTCGTGGGGGATGAGTATTCTCCCATGAGCGGGTACGCCTATGCGCTGGCCGCCGGACCGCGCGTCTTTGCGCCGCCGATTCGGCCTTTCGATCTGGATACCTGTACCAGCCTGCCCGGCGAGGGGGTCGTTGCGTTTCTGCTCGGGCGGCCCGGTCAACCGGGCAAGTATGGCGCAGTGCGTTCGGTCCATCTGGGGACTGGCGAGGCGGAATTGGAACGCCAGCGCGAGGCAATACGGTCCCTGCGAGCGGTGTTGCTCGCAGCCGACGGGCAGCGAACAAACGCTCCGGCCTATCGAACCGCCGTTCCGGCCGACATACCCGTTGCCGCTCACGCCGGGCTCTATGGCTCGCTGGCTGTGGGGGGAGGATTCGAGGCGTTCATCGGGTGTCTGGCAATGGCCGATGGAAAACTGTCCCCTGTTTCCTCCCCTGATTCAACACCCGGGGCGTGGAATGTCATCCGGACGCCTTGGGCGCTGGGGCCGGAGGACCGGATCGGTTGCCTGCAATGCGAGAACGGCGGAACCCA
Organism: Candidatus Sumerlaeota bacterium; assembly: GCA_035353095.1. GTDB lineage: Bacteria > Sumerlaeota > Sumerlaeia > UBA8349 > UBA8349 > DAOPYU01. The sequence continues at coordinate 14,033 of DAOPYU010000048.1, forward strand.
GAGTCTGGTGGTGATCGAATCTCCGGGTGGATGAACGTGCGCGTGACCCGCGTTTTATCGGACCCCGTATTCTTTCCAGAAAGATCCATTATGCACACTGAAACTCATCATCGTTTCCCGTCCTGTTGTCAAAAGGCGGAACACGAAAGCGCAAAAACGCAGAGACGAGAGAAATGCCGGTCTCACCCGGTCGCTTACCGGGAGAGGGCGCAAACCCGTGTTCTCTCGATAGCGGTGTGTTTTTGTTTCTGGGGGATGTTCTGGTCAGTTTCAACGGGTCTTCAAGTTCGGGCGGCAGCCGGAAGTGCAGCCGAAAATATCGGACCATGGTTACAGATCACGCGCGCCGGCGAGGACGCCGGCGATACGAACCGCGCACCGGCGGGGACGTCGGTAGTACCAGGGGGGGCGGCGTTACTGCGCGGGGGCGTAGCGGGTGTCCCTTTGTCCTCCCAATCCCCTCAATCGCCTCAGGCTACTCCGCCCGCTCCGTCCATTCCGTCCACCTCGTCCACCTCGTCCACCGAGTCTTCCGCGCAACCGCTTGGCGATGCCGAAACGCAGGCCTTCCTGGAGACCATGCGACAGGCCCTGGCGCCCATTCGGACCCTCCAGACGGAATTCGTTCAGGAACGCCGGGTCTCGATGTTTGTGGATACGCTCGTGACCACCGGTGTCTGCCTGTTCGAGCCTCCCAAGCGCCTGCGCTGGGAACTGACTGCGCCGTACGTGTCGATTCTGGTTCACGGTCCCGATGGCGTGTCGAAGTTCGACGAAGAAGAAGGACATCTTCGCAAGATGAACCTGGGGGGAGAGGAGATCCTGACCCAGGTACTCGGGCAGGTGATGGATTGGATGCGGGGCGACTTCGCCCGCGCCCGCGAGGCGTATGAGATCGAGGTACGCCCCACAGGGGCAAGCCGTTTGCTGACGCTGCGTCCCCGGAGCGAAAAACTGCGGCAAATGCTCCAGGCGATCGAACTCACCGTCAATCCCGCGAACTACCATGTCACCCAGGTGGTGATCCGCGAAACGGCCGAGGACTCGGTCCGGATTCGGTTTGTCCGGGAAAAGATCAACGAACCGATTGCCGACAATGCGTTCGATCTGAAAAAACCCATCTGGCCTCTGCCGAAGATTTTCTGATGAACCAGGAAACCGCGCTTGAGCGCCAACAGCGCGGATTGATCGTAGCCTGGGGCAAGCGAAGCGTCGCCCCAGGGAGAAGGTTCTTGTGTTCAAAAGGGCTGAAGGCCCGCCCGATTGGGAGGGGAAAAACACTCGGATAGAACGGGCTTTCAGCCCTCATGGAAACAACCCGGTCTGTTCCTGGGGCGATGCCCCAGGCTACAATGACTCGCGCCGTTGGCGCTTGACTCGCCCCTTTTCGATCTCCGACTCCTTTCTCCCGCGGATCACCCTTTGGATACACCCAGGCCGGTTGAGTACAGTGGGCCTGGGTGTGCAATTGCGGTTCTCATGTTGATCCTGAAAACCGCAGTTGTACATCCCAGCCACGGCTTTCCTTTCAGGCGGGCGAGACGCCCGCCCTCCCGGAAA
>DAOPYU010000049.1:0-15557 GCA_035353095.1 Candidatus Sumerlaeota bacterium
GCCGTTCGGCAAGACCGAGGAAAAACCTTGCATTTGAAACGAAACACAGTATGCTGAGGGTGCGCTTTTGAAACTCCCGCGTCCTGTGACGGCGGGATTTGGGGCGTCTCTGCATTGTCATGTAACGAGGAACGAAAGATGTCGGCCTTTTCCCGGATTCTGCTTGGAGCGGCGGTTTCGCTGTTGCTGTTGCCCACGACCGCCTGCATTCGCTCGCGGGTCATCATCGAGTCGGAACCGCCGGGCGCCACCGTCAAGTTCCACCGCGAAGTCCGCGGCGAAACCCCCGTCACCATCCCCTTCATCTGGTACTGGTACTACGAGGTGGAGTTGGAAAAGGAGGGCTACGAGCCGGTGCGGACGGTCGAACACTTCCGGTGCCCGCCGTGGTTCATTTTCCCGCTCGACGGGATCATGGAACTGATGCCGTTCCCGATCACCGACACGCGCAAGCGGACCTACCAGCTCAAGCCGCTCGCCAAGCCCGCCGAGATCCCGGCTGGCCAGGCCACAGCCGCTCCGGCACAACCGGGCAATCCCCCCGCGCCCGCAGCCACGCCGCCGGCGCCCGCCGCCGAGGCGGCTCCCGCTCCGGCCAAGTAAAACGGGGGACAGAGAACCGGGTCGGAACAAAAGTTCTTCACTCCAGAAAACATCCCCCGCGTCGGGCTCTTTCGTCCCGACGCGGGGGTTTTTCTCCGTTTGCATTCAAAACGACACAAAAACCTCAAAGCGAGGGACAGGACAACAGGATGCCAGGGGGTTTTACGTTTATCCTGATGATCCTGTCATCCCGTCCGTCTTTTTCTCCTCCCCAGAGGCTTCCCTCTGAAGGCTCAAAGGTTCTTCACGCTCCAGACTCCGTCTCTTGAAAACCGATCCGCCCTGACGATCTCCACGACCCGGAGTCACGCGCCGTTACGGTTTCGATTCCGTCTTGCGAATATACCCCAGGGGAGACGCCGACAGGCCACTGAGGTCCGGATAGATGTCGTCCGCCGTATCGGGCAGTCCATCGGGGCCGCTCGAAAAGAGACAATAGTTTGCGCCGTTATTGAGAACCTCATAGACAAACAACCGGGGCTCTTTCGCGCTGAACTGGACACAGGTCGGATCGTAAATGGAATTGAAAGACGGTCGTTGAGGGGACTTACTTCCCCCCCACACTTTGAAGTGAACCTGCATTCCCGTCCCCGTTTCCCCTTCTTTCGCTTCCTGCGTCTGGGGCGAGACCTGTTCCGGATGGAGTTCTTTCAGATCGGCCGGGTAAACCCCCTTCTGGACTTTGTAGAGCTCCAGATCCTTGATCAGGTCCGTCATGATCTGCTGAGCCAGTTGAACGCGCAAATTGTCGTACACCCCGCCGCGCTGAACGAATCCAAAGTAAAACAGGGCACTGTAAAGGACGACGGAAAACAGAATTCCCGTCCCCCCCAGAAGGGCGACCTTCCAGCCCCCCGCCTTCCACTTGATCCACCCGAACAGGATGGCCAGCAACCCGATGGGGACCCCCACCAGCGGGATGAACGACGCCCCACCAAGCGCATACCCCACGCACCCCACCGATTCTTCCGTCTGACCTGAACTCGATTGATCGTTCATCGTTGTACCTCTCTTTCGGTAAACAATATTTCCATCCCTCCCCGCATACCCGTAGAAGGCTTTTTACGAGTCGTTCAATAGACTCTGTATGTCAAAGATTCATCTTCTCAGGAAGGTCACATCCTTGAGAGGAAAAGTGCAAAATGAACACCCAGGAAAAATAGCAAAATGGATGAAATGAGAACTGCTTTCTGAAGAAAGCCACACGGTTTCTCAGGATTTCTGGATAATCTCAAATAACAACGAATCGCACAAAACAAATACAAGAACATCCCCCCAAGAAACATTCCGATGGATGCTTTCAGGCGAAGAACCTGCATCGGCGATAAAGGGGGAACAATGGATCCACGGCTTTCATAACCAGAAGCCGAAACCATAAAATAAAGGATGAATGACCCGGGAATACCCACCAGGCAAAAGATTATGATCCCGAGAATCAGTCCATTCTTGTAGCTTTCCAACATTCCGGCAGGATCGGATTCATAGGCTTTCATGTTCATCTGGCGAGGACTTTGAATGTCTTTGGATACGTCAACAGGATTGGGCGCAAAAGCGCTTCCGATCATGTGGAGGGGGCACAATAGACAGAACTTCGATTTTTCGCCCGGTTGGTCTTCTTCCCACAGAACCCGACTCATTTACATACCCTCGCGCCGCTCGAAAAACCTCGATATGAAAAGAACCCGCCTGCGGGTACAGATTATCCATACTCCCTTTCAGAACGGAAAGAGAAATGTGCTTCCATCGCATGGTTTTATCAAGAATGGAAACGGTGTCACCGTGAGCGGGGTCAATGGAAAGATTCCGGGGCGCGCGTGCCCAAAACGTGCCCCAAATGGCCCCCCATACGCCCCAAAACGACAAAAAACCGCCAGATTTCAACTTGGCGGTTTCCTCGAAATTCTTTATATGTCGCTGATATTATTGGCTATCGAATGGTGCCCAGGGACGGAATCGAACCATCGACACAAGGATTTTCAGTCCTCTGCTCTACCGACTGAGCTACCTGGGCACTTCTCGGTCAACGGCCCCTCTGGGAAGCCGCCGTTCTGTCCGGAAGATCACGAGGAAGGGCTCCTCGCACTCCTTCAACCGAACAGGATGAATCTTTTACCTGTCCATCTCCGGAGAGTCAAGACAATCTTTTCGACTTTTTTCGAGTCGGGCGCCACCGAGGCTTCGTTTCGCGGCTCCTGTTGCTGCGACACCGCTCCGCGTGTCCGCCTCTGATTCCGGCGGACACGCGTCTTCTTGCCCAGGGGACATCGTGATTTTCTCTCTCTGGAATGCCGACATTCTGCGAGCGCTGGGAAACGGAGGCCGGAACTCCTCATTGTGTCTGACCAGCATCCCGCCTCTTCGGGCCTTCACGGAGGAAGGAAGGCGGTTCTGAGGTGGCATGGGCGTCTCGCCCATGAAGAGGCTCCGGAACAAAAGTCTCTAAATTCTCGGCCCTGCCGACGAGAACGTCGGCCCTTCACGGGCTGGACGCCCGTGCCACCTCCGGGCCATCCCCATTTCGGTAGGACGGGAGGCTTCCTGGCATCTCCCCACTCGAACGACAACTTCGTAATTCGCCGGACAATGAGGAGTTCCTGGGGGCGAAGGTTGCAACCGACTTCCGGTTGTAACCGACTTCTGACTTGCCTGACGGACTCGGTTGCGCTATGGTTTGTCCGGTCGAAGTGCTCCAGAGTCAAGGGTCTTTGATGGGTTCAGATTGTGCCGGTGTGTGAGCCGGGCGTAAAGGGGAGTGAGGCGATGGAACGGAAAATCGCGGTGGTGGGCTTGGGGTATGTGGGGTTGCCGTTGGCGGTCGCGTTTGGAAAGCGGGCGCACGTGATCGGTTTCGACGTGAAAGAGGCGCGGGTGGCCGAGCTCAAGCGCCATGAGGACCGCACCCACGAGGTCGAGCCGGACGAACTGTGCCAGTCCGATGTCGAATACTCCTCGGACCCGTCGGTCCTGAAAAAAGCCGACTTCTATATCATCGCCGTTCCGACGCCGATTGACCAGGCGAACCTGCCCGACCTCTCGCCGCTCGACAAGGCAAGCCGGGCCGTCGGACCGTACCTGAAAAAAGGGGACATCGTCGTGTTCGAGTCCACCGTGTACCCGGGCGTGACCGAGGATTTCTGCGCGCCGATCCTCGAGGAGACCTCCGGCCTGCGCTGCGGCGCGGATTTCTTCCTGGGGTATTCGCCCGAGCGCATCAACCCCGGCGACAAGGTCCACACCCTCTCGAACATCGTCAAGATCGTCTCGGGTCAGACGCCCGAGGTGCTCGACATCGTCGCGTCGGTTTACGAACGCGTGGTCCAGGCGGGCGTTCACCGCGCCCCGACGATCAAGACCGCCGAGGCCGCCAAGGTGATCGAGAACACCCAGCGCGATCTGAACATCGCCCTCATCAACGAACTCTCGATGATTTTCGACCGGATGGGCATCGACACGCTCAGCGTGCTCGAGGCCGCCGGAACGAAGTGGAACTTCCTGAATTTCCGTCCCGGTCTTGTCGGCGGACACTGCATCGGCGTGGACCCCTATTACCTGACCTACAAGGCCTCCGAACTGGGGTACCACCCGCAGGTGATCCTGGCCGGGCGCCGCATCAACGACGGCATGGGCAAGGTCGTGGCCGAGAAAGCCATCAAACTCCTCGTGCAGGCGGGCATCAACCCCCACGGCGCGCGCGTGGGCGTGCTGGGTCTGACCTTCAAGGAAGACGTGCCCGACCTGCGCAACACGCGCGTGGTGGACATTCTCAAGGAACTGGCCGAGTACCGGGTCAACACGCTGGTCCATGACCCGACGGCCGACCCCGCCGAGGCCAAGCGCTATTACGGCGTGACGCTGCATGACGAAAAAGAACTGAACAACCTGGACGCCGTCATCCTGGCCGTCAAACACCAGGAATACGCCCGGAAAGGCGCCGCGTGGATCCGCGGCCTCCTGCGCGACGGCGGTATCGTGGTGGATATCAAGGGCCTCTACTCGAAGGCCGATTTTCCCGCGGCGACGTACTGGCGGTTGTAGATCCCGGCGGGTCCGTAATGCAAGAGGGGTTTTCCCGGCCATTTGCAAGAGTAAAAGAACAGATAGTGTACCTAAGCGGCGGTTGTCCGATGACTCACAACAAGGACTTCTGTCCGGAAGGCTCTGCTCTCGGAGCATCCTCAAAGCCCTCCCAGTGGGGGCTTTTTCGTTTTTTCGGCGGCTCGTTTTCCCCTTGCCTTTTCGAGCCGTCTTCGCGAAACTGGACTACTTTTCAGTTGCGCCGGAGCGTGACGAGAGAGCAGAAAGGTGAAAAAATGGCTCAGAATCCCCCGTCCATGAAAGAGGGCATCCAGAATTTCTCGGTTCCCGGTTTTACCATCGGCGCCACGGCCGCCGGCCTGAAGCCCAACGGGAAACTCGATCTCTGCGTCCTGGTTTCCGACCGGCCCAGTACCGCCGCGGCGGTTTTTACCCGAAACCGAATCGTGGGGGAGCCTGTCAAACTGGACCGCCTGCACCTCAAGCACGCCACGCACCGCGCCGTCGTGGTCAACGCCAAGTACTCGAACGTCTGTACGGGGGACGAGGGCTACCGCAACGCCCGTGAGATGGCCTCGACCGTAGCCGAACTGGTCGGGTGCGAGACCGAGGAAGTCTTTGTGGCCTCGACGGGCATCATCGGCCAGCAGATGCCGATGGACCGCGCCCTGCCCGGCATTCGCGCCGCCTTCGAGGCGCGCGCCACGGACGGCTGGGAACAGGCCGCCCACGCCATCATGACCACCGACACCTTCCCCAAGGCCGTCTCGCGCACGGTTCAGGTCAACGGCAGCACGGTGACCCTCGGCGGGATCGCCAAGGGGTCGGGTATGATCCACCCGAACATGGCCACCATGCTCTGCTTTCTGGCCACCGACGCCGCCATCGAGAAGCACACCCTTCAGGAAATGCTCCGCCGGGTGGCGGACCGCTCGTTCAACTGCGTGACCGTGGACGGCGACACCAGCACGAGCGACAGCATGATCCTGCTGGCCAACGGTCTGGCGGGCAACAAGGTCATCCAGGGGCCCGGGCCCGACCTGCGCGCCTTCGAGCAGGCGCTCGAGGACATCTGTGTCCGGCTGGCCCGTGCCATCGCCCGCGACGGCGAAGGGGCGCAGCACCTCATCACCGTCAAGGTCAAGGGCGCCCGCACCGACAAGGCCGCGCACCAGATCGCCGAGACGGTGGCCACCTCGCCGCTGGTCAAGACGGCCATCGCCGGGCGCGACGCCAACTGGGGCCGCATTGCCGCCGCCGCAGGCCGCGCGGGGGTCCCCTTCTCGCCCAGCAGCCTGACTCTGCGCATGAACGACACGCTGCTGTTCGAGCAGGGGCAGCCGGTTCCTTTCGACGATCCCGCCCTGAGTCGCAGCCTGGCCGAGCCGGACGTTGAGATCGAGATCGGGGTGGGCGACGGCGTCGGCAAGGCCACCGTCTGGACCTGCGACCTGACGCATGAATACATCAGCATCAACGGGGATTACCGGTCGTAAGAAACGGGCGATCTTTTTCGAAACCATGGGAATGGAAAGAAGGCGGAAGAGGGGACGGTTCCTCTTCCGCCTTCTTTATTTTTGGGGACGGTTGCATTCAGAATGACCCAAATAAAAGAAAAAAACCGCCCCGCGGAACCCGGTCCGATCCCTGAAAGGACCGGAGCCGGATCCGCTGGCGGCACGGGCGCGTACGAATCGCTTGGCTGCCCCCTCGCGATTTTGAACGCGCAGCCGAAGAGAAAACCGGTGGATCAACCCACCTCCCTGCGGGACTCAGGCCCGCCACCGGCTCCCTCTTCTGGTGCCCCGCTCGAGGCTTGATTGGGCAAAAGTCACTCCCTCCGGGGAAACCCCACCTTTTCGCAAGGGGGTCTCCCTTTCCGAACTTTTCACCCAGATTTCGTGATCGAAATAATCAGAGGAAACCCGGAGATTCCCTCATTTTTTCGGGTTCTTCATGCCCAGCATTTTCTCGCAAGCAAAATTCGGACTTTCAGGACTCCATCTTTTTCCATGCCAGGAATCGCGACTCCGGGTCCCCGCTCTCACGGGAAGAGAAGCGAGGGAGGAACACGCCACACGAATCTCGACCCGTGTGGCGGCATTCCACATCCCGTTCACCCCTTTTTTCAGTTCTTGTCCTCATCCACCCGGACATCGTCGTAGAAGTAGTCCGGCAATTGCCACTTCAGGTCAATGCGGTCAAAGAAGCCCTTCTGCTCAGTGGTGACCGCAATGTTCTCCAGAACGGTCGGCGTCACGAACAGGAAAAGCTGGTTTTTGCTCTGACTGTTGATTTTGTTCTTGAAGAGCCACCCGACCACCGGCGCCTGCATGAGCCACGGAACACCCTCGCGATAATCCCGGGTGTCCAGTTCCCGCAGCCCCCCCAGCATCACGGTTTCCTCGCTATGCACGATCACGTTGGTGTTCGCCTTACGGGTATCAATGATGGGGGTTCCTTCTTTTTCACCCGTCTTGACCTTCTGATCCGTCAGGATGTTCATCCGGACGAAATTATCGGACGTGATCGTAGGCGTGACGGTGATCTTGATCCCGGCGTCCTTGAACTTCCACGTGGCCTGCGAACCGGCGCCCTGAACCATGTTGGATTCCTTGTAGGGAATCGAGGTGAGGATGTCGATCGTCGCCTCGATGTTGTTCAGGGTGATCACTTTGGGGTTCACCAGGATTTCGACGATGTTGCGGTTTTCCATGGCATCCAGAGCCGCCATCAAGTTCTTGCCCGTGTAAAACGCCACGTTTCCCGCGCCACTGGGCGTGGACAGCATCTGCCCCCACGAGGCTTCCGTCTGCCCGGGGAAAAGAATGGGTTTGGTATCCGACACCGTCGGGAACCCGGCCGACTGGCTTCCGGCGGTCAGTTTGCCATTGTTGAGGCGTCCGATGCTGTAATTGAAACCGAGTTCTTTCGCCGCTTCCGTCTTCATTTCCACCATACGGCCTTCAATCATAACCTGGCGCTGGGGCTGGTCGAGTTCCGCGATAACCTGCTTGGCCGCTTCGATCCCGGCCGCCGTGCCTTTCAGCAGAACCGAGTTGCTGTCCGCGTCCGGCTCGACAGCCCGCAGGCCGCCCATGGCCCGGATGTCGGAGGTGGACTTGCTGACGCTGCCCGGCAGGGCGCCGGTTTCCGGCGCGACCATGGGGACCGTCCCTGCGACTTCAGCCGTCGGCGCGGCGGTTTCTCCACCCGCACCTTCCGTCGCCAGCGCGGATTCGGCGGCAGGCATCTGACCAAAGCTCGGCGTACCCGCGGTCGAAGCGGTTGCGGTCCCCGAGCCGACTGCCCCTTTACCTTCGCCCGCCTGCTCGACAAACAATTTCTTGATCGTATCGGCCATCGGCTTGGCCTTGACCCACTTGAGCGGGACGATCTGGATCATCGGGATACTGTCGATCTCGAGTTTTTCGGCCTTGGTTTCCGTTGCGGGCGCCAAGCGCACGATGTTACCCTCGTCCGCGGACAGCGTGTAAGACAGTTTGTGCAGTTTGAGGATTTCGTCGAGCGCGGCCTTGAGTTTGACATTCTCGAGACGGACACTCATCACCTTACCCTCGAGCAGGGCGGGGTCGTAGAGGAAGTTCAGGCCCGCCTGATAATGAATGGTGCGAATGATGTTCTCGAGGCTCGTGTTGACAAAGTTGATGGACACGCGCTTCTGGAGAATGTCGGACGATTCCCATTTCGACTCTTCAGCCGATTTGGGCGAGATCATCTGGAGCTGGTTGTCATTGGGACCCAGGGCGGGGGCCTTCGCCTCTTCCCCCTGCGTTCCCGGTGTCAGGAAGGTCCACACTGCTGCGGCAGCAATCAAGAGTAGGTTCAGGCGTTTCATGGTTTGGGTTTTTCTCCTTCCTGAGTGGGGTCCTTGACCGGCGTTTCGAATTCCTTGTCCCCGACCTTGTACACGATCTTATCTTTTTCGATGCGTTGGACGAGCACATTCTCGTAACCCGGGTACTTCTGGCCTTCCTTGAGGAGGACGCCGCCGACCATGCAGGTCTTGTCCGCCGGGTTGTAGATGATCCCGTTCTCGGTGGCGCTGCGGATTTCGTCGGGCAGGGCGGTCATCGTTTTTTCACCGCCGGGCCCCGTGGCTGCGGCTTCGCGCTGCTTCAATTTTTCTTCGAGCACCGCGCGGTAACCCGCCTGGGCATCCTCGACGAGTTTGTCCATGGCTTCCAGCACATAACCTTCCTCACGCATCTGCTGGTCAATCCCCAGCACGGCTTCGTACTGTTTCTGGGCCTCGTCCAGATTGCCTGCGGCGAAAGCGGCCTCGGCGAGCGAGTAACAACGGTTGGCCTCGACCCGCAGACGGCTCCAGGGCACCAGCATCGGGTCGCGCTGGCCCGTGTCCTGAAACTGGAATTTCGGCAGTTTGGCCCGGTCGAGCAGATCCTGCAGGGCTGCGGCCAGACCGGGGTCGGACCCCGCTGGCTGCGGGGCGCCCGCCTGTGGCTTGACGCTGGCGGCAGCGGGCGTACCCGGTTTCACCGCCGCGGTCGCCGGGCCGGACCGCCGGGTCTTGGCTCCGCCGTTTGCCGCAACGGGTTGGGCCGGAATCTTCGGCAGGGTCACCCCCGGCGCCACGGAAACGGGCGCAGGGTCCGACACCCGTTCCGGCAGTGCCGGGGTGGGCGTGGCCTGCGGAGCGGTCACTACCGGGGGCGGGGGAATGGGGGGCGCTTCGGGATCAGCCGCGCCCGGGGCCTGCGCCCAGAGCGCCAGAGGCGCCAGCGCCAGGGCGCCTACTGCGAGAGCGGCAGCCCAGGGGGCGCGTATTGCCTTGGTTTTCTTCATCGGACGTGTTCTCCTTCCGCCGGTGCGGAGGCCGGCCAGACTCTCAGCGGACTACTTCTTTTTGGCGCTCGATGGGGCCGGGCGCGCTCCGGGGACCGAAGATTTCGAGGACGGTCGGGAACTCGGAATGGCCTGAGTGGCGGCACTCGACGACACGACAGGCGCCGTCGGCTGCACCACACCGGGCTTGACAGTCGTCGCCTGCTGTTCGGCCAACTCCTTGAAACGGTAGGTGGCGATCTTGGTATCCACCGTGTGCATCTCGGGCCGATCAAGGCTGTTGACGATCTTGAACGTCTTGATACGCATAAACCGATCGGGATTCTGCTCGACCTTGCTCAGAAACGTCCTGAAATTCGCGTACCCCCCATTGGCAATGATCGAGTAGGGGATTTCCTCGTACTCGGTTCCCCCTCCCAGAACCTCCGGACGCGCCTCGGTGGGTTGGATGTTGGTTTCGCGCAGGGCGCCATCCAGGGCGGCGAAAAAGGTGATGGGCTGGCTGCTGGTGGGGAGGAGTTTGTTGACCTCCGCGATCTTCGCCACCAACTTGTCGTATTTGTCGTCTTTCGTTTCGTCAATAAAGATATCGAGCTGATCCATCTTGGTCCAGGTGACCTCGAGTTCCTGGTATTTTGTGTCGGTCTGGATCTGTTTCTTTTCAATCATGCCCTTGCCGAACATGAACCAGAAATAGGCCAGGCCGCCGATGACCAGAACCATGAAAAAGCCCATCGCGATCACGTCGTTTTTTTCTTTGTCTGTCAGTTGCATGACAACCGTGCCTTTCTTGCGTGGGTGGCCTTCGGTTGGGGAAGGCGAAGGTCGTTTCGCAGGAACGTCATCCTCAAATCGGGATGGTTTCCATCTTGAGCGCGAAGGCCCAGACGGTCAGGCCATCCAGTTCTTCCATGCTCTGGCGATCCGGGATGATCCGGAGGGTGCCATCCCTGAAAATCAATTGAGACTGCCTGGGAGGCTCGCTGCTCGCTGCCCTCCGGGGCGGACGCGTGAGGCTCCGCGATTGCCCCCCTGCGCTGGTTGTCGGTGCGGCCGTGGCGGCCGTGCCGGCTCCCGCGCTCTTGGTGTCCGCTTTGGCCGCCGGTTGCGCGACAGGGGTCGGCTGCGCGGCTTCGGCGGCCCGAGCTTCCGGACGATCAATCACAAAATAGTCGCGGAAAGCGGTCTCTTTCCCATCGGGAGTGGTTTCCCGGTAGGAATCGAGCTGGCGCTGGAACTCGAGATACTTCTCGCGGTGGGTGCCGCGCTCCTCATCAAACCGGGTGACGGCCGAGAGGGTGAGCGTCTGGGTGATCTGGGGCCGCAGGGTTGAAACCGGTTCGTCACCCAGAGCGGTTTCGAACGGCCCCTTGGGAGCGGCTTTGGCGGAAGAAGATTCCTTCTTGGCCGCCTTGTCGCCTCCACTGGCCACCGCTTTGTCCTGCTTGGCTTTCTCGATATCCTGGTCTTTCTTCTTGGCAATGGCCAGGGCCGCCTGAAATTCCGCCCGTTTCTTCTTGGAGAAATCGGTCTCGACCATCTCGACTTTTTCGGCCACGTCCACCCCCGTGATATAGACGCCCTCGGGAGTGAGCCGGGTGAGCATGTCGAGTTTCTGAGACCAGAAGAGGCGGCTCTCCGGCATGAGCGAAGCGAGAATCTCCCCCTTGACCTTCAGGCGCTGCCAGTTGTCGAATTTCTCGCGGTTTTCGGCCAGCGCCTTCTTGTAGTCGCTGTCGGCTTTCTGGGCCGCGGCCGTGGTGTCGGCCAGAACCTTGTTGGCCTGGGCGAACTGCGTATAGATGTAGTACCCCTCGCCGCCTGCGCCCAAAAGCGTCACGAGCATCATGAGGACGACGAGCGCCTTGCTGGCATTGTTGGAGGGGACGCTCGGCGGTCCCCCGGCGACGGTGGGCGCCGCGGACGTCTTGGCCGCCTTGCGCGAGGCGCTGCGGGCTTTACGGGTCTGGAGTTCCGGTGGGAGCAGGTTTGTTTTGATCATGGCGATCAATCCACCACCTTTCTGAGGGCCAGGCCGATCCCGACACCCAGGCTCTTGCGGTATTCCTCGAGCAACTTGGTGTCCACGCTGGACTGTACCACAGGGATATCCTTGAGCGGATCGACAATTTCCACCGGCAGGCCCAGTTCGCGCTGGAGATGCTCGGGCAAACCGGTCAGGTTGGCCGACCCGCCCCCGATGCACAAACGGCTGACCGAATGGCCGCGCGGCTGGTTTTCGTGATTTTCATAATAATGGATGGAGCGGCGGATTTCACCGACAAGGTTGTTGAGCGTGTTGCGGATGGCGCGCTCGACCTGCGCCTCCTGGGAGACCTCGCTGTCGGCCTCCCCCGTCATGGCCTGAACGGTGCTGCGGATCGTCTGCATCAGTTCACTGTCCACCCCGGCGTCCGTCGCGTCGGTATTGCCTTCCTTGGCCGCCAGGCCGTGGCGGACTTTGAGGGTTTCCGCCTCGGCGATGGAGATCTTGAGGCGCTGACTGATGGCCGTCGAGATGGTCGAACCCCCGATCGAAATGTCGCGCGAGAAACGGGGCATCCCGTCCAGATAGACGGAAATGGTCGTCAGGTCGCCCCCGATGTTGATCAGGCCGACACACTCGCCCGCCGCCGGACTGTAGTTACTGTCGAAACAGTTGAGGAAGGCGAACGAGTCCACATCCACCACCGAGGGACTCAGGCCGGCCTCACGCAACAGCTCGATGTGGTCGAGGATCAGTTCCTTCTTGGCACAGACGAGCAGAACGTCCATGCGCCGCTCGCCCCCCTGATCGGTGTGGCCGATAATGGCGGAACTCATATTCACATCCTCGATCTGGAACGGGATGTGTTCTTCCGCATGCCAGCGCAGGGCGTTGTTGAGTTCCTGCTCGGGCATTTCGGGCATTGGCGGAATATAGCGCACAATAACCGACTCGCCCGCGACAGCGGTTACGACTTCGCGCGACGAAATGCCCGCTTGCGAGAGTGCGCGTTTGATGGCGTCAAGAATAGCAGGACGTTGCTGGGTGGGAGAAGCAGGTTTTTCCCCTGACGGGTAGATTTCTGCGACGCCGAACCGCTCGAGAGCGAATCCTTTTTTGCCGGTCTTTTTCAGCTGAACCGCTTTGACCAGCCGCGTGCCGATATCCAGTCCGACTGCTGCCGGGCGCGACCAAAATGCCATGACCCCATCCCCCTTTCAGGCGATCTCCACAGGACTACGCACCGAATATCTGTTCGAAGCGGACGCGTTTACACCAACCTCATCTGTCACTTTCGAACATGAAACTCATGCGCTAAGACCGGAGATTCAGAACGAGATATCGTCATCTTACATTTTGTGTTCTGCCCAACACGTTGGTATAAATAACGCGGAAGGGCCTCGGAACGCAAGAAAAAAATGCAGAAGAATCGTTCCCTCTCTCCGGGGGCGCCGGTTGGCCCCGGTCTGACGCAACTCCTTCTGGTACAACATCTGGTAGCATCCGGCGACCGAAAAAGCCGCCGCCCAAAGCGTCATCGCACCGCCACTTTCAAAATCCGCACCGAAAAACAGAATTAAAAAGCGTCAAAATCGCGTCGTTTTTCAAAATCCAAGCGTCCTTCTCGTTCGCCGGGAATCCGCAAAAATTCCTACAAACCGCTCAGGTCAGCCCGATAGATCTTGTATGCGAAAACGCCTGAAAAAGAAGCCCGATTGTCTGAAAAAAAAGTGAAAGCGCCCCTTTTTTTCTTCCAGAAACACCCATCACTCACCCGATTGGGGAACTTTCGGACCCCTTCCCGGGCTGTCGCGTCCCCCTCCACGAGGTGAAAAAACCCGCGACGGCGGATAACCCCGGAGACCGTCGCCCGGATGCCGCCGGTACAAAATACAGACTCGGTGAGGCACCTGGCTAAAGGCTGTCCCCGTTTGAGTGATCCGGATTGTCTTCCGAATCCTCCGGGGTGTCGTACATGCGTTCGGGGTAATGAATGGTTCCCATCTCGTTCTCTTCGATGTGTCCATCCTCGACCCACGCGGTTTCGCTTCCCTGTTCCCGCACCAGACGGCGGTAGAGCAGAACCACGGCGCCCGCCACGACGAACGCCAGCCCGACCCGCAACGGCCAGGGCCAGTTGCGGTGTTTGCCGGAAACGCCGCGACTCAGTTGGACATCGGTCTGCTTGACTGCCGCTTCAAGGCTCTTGCGCTGCTGCTCGATTTCTCCCAGGTCGCGGTCAAGCGCCCGTATGGACGCATTCAGGCTGGCCTGTGTGCTCTGCATCAGCTGGGTCAGTTTTCTGACCTCATCGCGCATCTGGCTCTCGCGCTGTTCGAGTTCCTGCAGTTCCGCCTGAATTTTCCGGGCCGGACGCGAGGCGCTCTCACCGGCAGAGGAAACGGTTTCCGCAGGGGGAGGACTCTGCACGGCCTGTTTTTCACAGGCCCCCCAGAACAGCGAGGCCAAGAGGAGTGTTGCCAGAAAAAGAAAAGGGAATTTCATACCATCTCCAGTATCAAGCCACAGACGGATGGGAAAATAGTGTTGTGTGCTGCGCTTCCCGCCTGTTGGCAATCCGAACTTCAACTTTCACCCCCAGAAGTCGGCGCACAGGGACGGGACGCCTGCCGGCTCGGGTGTCACTTTTTCATGACATTAATTTACTCCCGGACGTTTGCGGGTGTCAAGCAACATAAAAGGAGAATCGCCACCGGTCGCACCTACCCGGTCAACCTGACCGGCAAGCGTCGTTTCCGCCTTTCCGCCCCCCCCCCCGCAAGGGGTATCGCCGTTCGATTTCTATCGCCTTCTCCGGCCGCTTCAACCCGTTCCCTGGGGGGCGTATCTCACCAGATCTCTCCTGTTTATCCTGTTATCCCGTCTAGTGCGGTTGTCTCGGCTATTTGAATCATGATAATCACAACCGGTATGAAACCCGAAATCCGGATCAAGGGGTGGGTCCGGGGGTAGGATGGATTCGGCGCCAGATTTCCTGGCCGAAGCGGTATAGAACGACCGCCACGAAGGGGAAGATGAACACGAAGGGGAGAAACACGGCCAGGGGCCAGTGCCACCAGCGAGGTGGGCGCGCGTCCCGTCCGGCGGGGACACCATGCGCGGGCAGGTACACCATCAACCCATAGACAAAGACCCACATGCCCACTTGAATCAAGTTTTGCAGTCCAAAGGAGAGCGTTTCGGCCAGGGTACCAGTCAGGCCGAAGAGAAGGGTGACCTGCAGGGGCTTGAAATCGTACCGACCCAGGAGCCACGCCCAGCAGATGAACCACGGAATAAACACCGCCACGCTGGTCGAGATCACCTTGAAATAGTTCGTGGAGCAGGTAATGCGCGCCGCGTCGGTTGCGGCGCCCAGCCACGGCCCCAGGTTGGTCATCGAGGTGGTGACCGCTTCCTCAATCAGGGCGAACAGGGTGCAGAACAACACGAACCGCCAGCGCCAGTCCACAGACAGCCCCTGCGCCCACCGGGCAAACCGGTCCCGCCCCAGACGCATGGCAAGGCCTCCCGCGAGGCACCAGATTCCGATCAGCCCGAGCGCCATTTTGATGATGGCGCGTTTGTCCGGGTCTGTTTCACCCCCCAGAATGAACACCGCCACCGCCGAGGTGGACAGGAGTCCCCATCCCGCCAGGATCTGTAACACCAGCCGCGTTTTCCGGACTTCGGAAACCATTCGGTCCCCCTGATTTGTAGAATTCACTGGATCAAGGCTCTAATAGACTCGGTTTCCGGTTTATCGTCAAGGACGGTTTACGGGGCGATCGGGTTTACGGGGCGATCGTTAAACCCAAAAACGCAGTTGAGCCGAAGAAACAGGTCTTGACTCCGCGTAAAGTAGGGAGAGAAGGGGCGAAATCCGTTCACCCCGGGTGAGACTTTCTGCGCCGATCAGGAGATTGGCGTTCCCGGCCAACCGCCTTCTCCCCATAAAGATGGCTTTTCTGGGAGGGCGGGCGTCCCGCCCGCCTGAAAGAGAACCGGACCATAGGCGTTCGAGTGCGGTTTTAAGAGATCTGGTAATCCTAAAAATCGCAGTTGAGGACAGAAAACGAGTCCTTTGTGCTTATGTTATGGGGCG
>DAOPYU010000050.1:0-15541 GCA_035353095.1 Candidatus Sumerlaeota bacterium
TCGGCGACCGCGCAGGACTTCAGGTAAATGCTGCGATTGTAAAACTCGGTGTAGCCGCACAGGGTGCAGGTGACCTCGAGGTAACGGTTGTCTTTGCTGGGCAACAGGTTGAGCAGACCCGTCTGTTTGGGCAGCACGATCTCGCGCACATGGGCCTGGCGCCCGCGGCATTTCGGGCAGGCGTAGTCTTGGGCGAGCTGGCACAACGGGTCCGGCATGGAAGTCTCCGCGCACGGGATGGCCGGGATCGGTTCAGGAACCGGCTTTCTCAGACGATGGGGCAATGTTCTGTCCGCTGGCCGCCGGATCGAACGAAGGGGCGAGGGGCGGCGGCGGGGTGCCGGTCGCGCCGGACCCGGACACTGCGGGTGCTTGCATCGAGGCGCGCAACTGCTCGGCCTCGCGTTTGACATTTTTTGAAAACAACAGGTAGAGGTTGGCCTTGGCGGCGTACTCTCGGGCCAGGTCCTTCTTGCCCAGATCCTCGGCGGAGAGGGCCAGCCGGTAGTACTCGTCGCCCAGGAGGAAGTAGGCGTTCTGAACCGTGTCGAGGAATTGCAGGCGACTGGCGCGCGCTTCCTGTTCGAGCTGGCGGGTTTGGCTGAGGCTGGCACAACCACTTGCGGCGAACAGGAGCAACCCGGCGCCAAGGACCCAAGCGGAGAACCGGAAGAAGGACATCGGCATGTCTCCATCACGGAAGAGGAATGTCGGGGACGTTCGGATTCGGGTTCCCCCGACCGGGTTCTATCATGGAGATATGACCGGGGTGTTGCAAGAAGAATCGGAGGGACACGAGCATTCCCGCCGGGGGGCGGAGCGGGTCGAGGGAGGGAGAGTTTCCCGGCAGGGGGTTTGTGCATTCCCGGGGGGGCGAGGGCGGCGGCGGGCGGGGGCCGGGTCGGAGGGGACGGTTCGGGGACGTTTATAGAGACTTGACAGGGAGAGGGTTAGCCAATGAAGGCTGAGGCGGTGGATTTTTTGTAAAATAATGGTTGACAGGGGACCCATTCTTTGGTCATATCACTCCTTGTCATACCGCTTGGGCTCGAAACGGGGCTTTCCCGGGTGTCGAGTAGAGCGGGTTGCGGCGAGACAGTCAGGCGAGCGTTTGAGAGTCCCTCTGACGCGAACGGGAAAAGTTCGTTTCAGGGGCCTTTGGCGTCGAGTCCGCCGGTGACAAATGAAGAATCCGGCCTCTGGAGAGGCGGATTTGATCGGCACCTTGCAGGCCAGTAGCTCAATTGGTAGAGCACCGGTCTCCAAAACCGGGGGTTGGGGGTTCAAGCCCCTCCTGGCCTGCCATTCCAACGCAATTTGAGTCCAGAAGATAGGATTGATGCGATGTTCCAGTACGTTTTCTATTCCCTTCTTGCATTGCTGGTAATTCTGGCGGCCGTGTACTGGCAGAAAGTGCGGCTGGCGGGGTTGTGGCTGCAGAAGTCGTATCAAGAAATTCAGGTGGAGATGCAGAAGGTCACGTGGCCCACGCGTAATGATGTCATCGGCTCGACGATCATCGTGATCGTCGCGGTCGTGATCGTGACGGCGCTGATCGTGGTGGCCGATCAGGTCCTGGGCTTCTCCATGCATAAGTTGCTTTCCTTGGGAAAAGGAGCGTAGGCCATGGCCAAGGAGTGGTACGCCGTTCACACCTACTCGGGTTTTGAGCAGAAGGTCAAGGCGAATATCGAGCACCTGGTGGCTGTGGAGGGTTTCCGCGACGAGGTAGCGGAGGTGATTATTCCGCAGGAGACCTATGTGGAAGTGCGGGGGGGCAAGAAGCGTACCCGCATGCGCAACTTGATGCCCGGCTATGTGCTGGTGCATATCAACCCGGACGACAAGGTCTTCGAGATGGTCAAGAAGATCAATGGCGTGTCGGGTTTTGTGGGCGATGGCAACCGCCCCATTCCGCTGAGTCAGGCCGAGGTGGACAACCTGCTGCATGTCTCGGAGGAGAAGGCGGAGAAGCCCAAGGCGAAGATTCGGATTCAGAAGGGCGATCAGGTCAAGGTGATCGAAGGCCCGTTCGCGAACTTCATCGGCTCGGTCGAAGAAATTGATATGGAGCGAAGCCGGTTGAAGGTACTGGTGTCTATTTTCGGCCGTCCCACGGCTGTTGAATTGGGGGTGCTGCAGGTCGAAGGGGTGTGATTCGCCGGCAGGTGCGGGCGGGTTTCCGGAGACAGGCGGCCAGAAGCGTCAACCTAGTAGAAGTCGGGACCGACTTGGGGAGTTAACCACCGATGGCAAAGAAAGTGATCGCAAAAGTCAAACTGCATGTGCCGGCCGGTCAGGCCAATCCGGCCCCGCCCGTGGGTCCGGCCCTCGGCCAGCATGGCGTCAATATCATGGATTTCTGTAAGTCCTTCAACGCCAAGACGAAGGACCACACGCCGGGCATCACCACGCCCGTCGAAATCACGGTCTATGCGGACCGTACCTTCACCTTCATCACCAAAACGCCTCCCGCGTCGGTGTTGCTGATCCGTTCGGCGAAATTGCCCAAGGGATCGTCCAAGCCGCACTCGGACAAGGTCGGCAAGATCACCCGCGCCCAGGTGCGTGAGATCGCCGAACTGAAGATGCCGGACTTGAACGCCAACGACATCGAAGCGGCGATCAAGATCATCGCCGGCACGGCCCGCAGCATGGGTCTGGTGGTCGAAGGCTGATCTGAGACGCCGCCTCCCGGCGGCGTCTGTCATTGTATCGGGTTGTCGTTCTCCGCAGGCGTCGGGGTTGGGCCGTCAGGCCCTGCCGCAGAGCCGGGAGTCAATACAGATAGAAGTGGGAGACCGCGCACGCAAGAGGTGTGTGATCGTCTGGACCACAGGAGGTTTCCATGAAGCACGGCAAGAAGTACCGCAAGGCAGCCGAGGGGCTGGATCCCCTGAAGAAGTACCCGATGAGCGAGGCGGTGGCCTTGGCTCAGAAGATCAAGTTCGCGAAGTTCAACGAGTCGCTCGAGGTGCATATCCGCCTGGGAGTGGACCCGCGCAATGCCGACCAGCAGGTGCGTGGCACGGTGGCGCTGCCCCACGGCACAGGTAAGGAAGTGCGGGTGCTGGTGTTTGCGCAGGGCGAAAACGAGTCGGCGGCCCGCGCGGCGGGTGCGGATTTCGTGGGTGGCAACGAATTGGCCGAGAAGGTCAAGGGCGGCTGGCTCGATTTCGATGCGGTGATTTCGACCCCCGACATGATGCGCGAGGTCGGGAAACTCGGGAAGGTGCTCGGCCCGCGTGGCCTGATGCCCAACCCGAAGACCGGCACGGTGACGTTCGACGTGGCCAAGGCCGTGGCGGCGCTCAAGGCCGGGCAGGTGGAGTATCGCGTGGACCGTACGGCGATCATCCACGCGGCGGTGGGCAAGATGGCCTTCACGGCGCAGCAGCTCGAGGAGAATGTGCGGGCGTACGTGGATGCGGTGCTCAAGGCGCGTCCGGCTGCGGTCAAGGGTGTCTATGTCCGTTCGATCACGATTGCCAGCACGATGGGGCCGGGCGTCAAGGTCGAATACGAGAGCGCGCGGTAAGGAATTTGTGGGAGGGAGTGCAAGGCTCCCGGCCACAAGGAGAATGAAGTTGCGAAGTTATCGCCGCCTGATGCGGCGTATTATCATGATCTCGAACGTCTAAGACCGTAGGTCTCGTCTTGTGGCGCCGGGTGTTCGCGTGGTGGTTGGACGCGAAGGAGTGCCGGC
Organism: Candidatus Sumerlaeota bacterium; assembly: GCA_035353095.1. Lineage (GTDB taxonomy): Bacteria > Sumerlaeota > Sumerlaeia > UBA8349 > UBA8349 > DAOPYU01. The sequence continues at coordinate 3,707 of DAOPYU010000050.1, forward strand.
GGAGACGCGATAATGTTCCGGGCGGTTTGGAACGCCTACCGAGACGGAATCCGCGCAGGCGCGCAGGGCCCCTGAAAGGCAGGGGAACGCTGGCGCCGACAGCGGAGGCCGGAGAGATCGCAGAGGCCGGAGGCCGAGTCCGCCCAGTGCGGGCTGCCGAGGGTCGCTCTTTCTGATCTTTTTCCCGCCTTTCCTGTGGCGCGGTCTTCCGGACCGACAGGCAACTGTCTGGCGCAGGGCTTGGGTCCCCTTGGGGGCCAAGTTGCGAGGACAGCCGTTTGACGGTCTAATAGATCGCGTCGAGATGGAAAGGAGGGATCCCCGCAAATGGTACAGCAGGCAAAAATCGAAACAGTACGGGAAACGGTGGACCGCCTCGAACGCTCGCAGGCGGTGGTGCTGGTGAAGTACCAGGGCCTGACGGTTGCTCAGTTGAGCGAGTTGCGCAAGCAGCTGCGCGAAGTGAGTGGCGAGTTGAGGGTCGTCAAGAACCGTTTGACCCAGCGCGCGTTGCAGGAGTCCGGGTGCGAGGCACTGGATGACCTGTTGGCGGGTCCGACGGCGGTCGTCTTTGGTTTTGGCGAACCGACCGGGCCGGCCAAGGTCTGTTCCAAGTATGCCAAGGATGTGGAACACCTGCAGGTGCTGGGTGGTCTGCTTGATAAAAAGCGGATCAACGCGACGAAAGTGGACGCATTGGCGAAGTTGCCGGGCCGCACGGAGTTGCTGAGCATGATGGCCAGCACGATGAAGGCGCCGGCGCGTCAGCTGGCAACGGCCATGAACCAGGCGATGGCGAAGATCGTTTACGCCATGAAGGCGCGCATGGACCAGTTGGAACAGGCCTGAGGCCGTTCCGGTGGCGATGGGCGCCGCGGCGTTTCCTGAGAGCGCCGCGCAGGAGTGAGGCGGCCGCCTGAAGCGGCCCGAATATGATCGAAATCCAAGGATTTCAGACCGATAGAAAGAGGAGTGTAGAACAATGGCGAATTTGACCCCCCAGGACGTGTTGGAAGCGGTGGACAGCTGGACCCTGCTTCAGATCAATGAGTTCGTGGAAGCCTTCTGCGAGAAGTACGGCGTGTCGGCTTCGGCGCCGGTGGCCGTGGCGGCCGCGGCGGCTCCGGCGGCGGCTGAGGCCGTCGAGGAAAAGACCGAGTTCACCGTCACGCTGACGGAATGCGGCCCGGAAAAGATCAAGGTCATCAAAGAGTTGCGCGCGATCAACCCGAGCCTGGGCCTGAAAGAAGCCAAGGACGTGGCCGACAAGGTGCCGTCCGAACTGGTGAAGGACGTTTCCAAGGCCGAGGCCGAGGAAGTGGTGAAGAAGATTGAGGCGCTGGGTGGCAAGGCTGTCATCAAGTAACCTGTTTCCAAATGGCAACGCGGGGCATGCGCGGGTTCAACGCGTCGTGCCCCGCGTTGTGACCCTTTCCGGGCGCCGCGCGTCCGGAACTTCTGGAATCGCCCGATTCGCATTTCCCAGCCCTTGAGGAGGAAAGCCCTATATGTCCTCGATCGTTTCCACCCTGAAGAAGGTCCCGACGGGACGCCATACGATCTACGAGTTTGGCCACATCGCCGAGGCGATGGAAGTCCCCTATCTTCTGGAAACGCAGAAAAAGTCCTATTCCGACTTCCTGCAGAAAGACGTGCCCCCCGCCGAGCGCCGTAACGTCGGCCTGCAGGAGGCATTCACGAGTGTGTTCCCCATCGGGACACCATCGAATCCCTCGACGCTGGAGTATGTCGAATACAACTTCGGCGTACCGAAGTACTCGATCCGGGAGTGTACCGAGCGGGGCATGACGTTCAGTGTGCCGCTGAAAGTGAAACTGCAGTTGATCGTTCGTGAGAAGAACGAGGATACGGGCCAGATCGAGATTCGCGACATCAAGGAGCAGGAAGCCTACATGGGCGAAGTGCCCCTGATGACCGAGCAGGGCACGTTCATCATCAACGGCGCCGAGCGCGTTGTTGTCAGCCAGCTGCACCGTTCCCCGGGCGTCTCGTACTCGTCCGCCGTGCATCCCAACGGCAAGACGACCTACTCGGCGCGCGTGATCCCCTACCGGGGCGCGTGGATCGAATTCGAAATTGATATTGCCAACGTCATGAACGTGATTGTGGACCGGCGCCGCAAGATTCCGGTCACGTCGTTCATGCGGATTTTCAGCCTGTCGCGCGACCGCGACATCGCCGCCGAATTTTTTGAATCTGAAACGGTCGCCCTCGACGGGTTCCGCAAGGGAGCCACGAAGGTCACCGATCTGGCCGATTACATCGGTGTATCGGTGGTCGAGGAAGTGACCCACCCCAAGACCGATAAGAAACTGGCTTCGCCTGGTACGAAGGTGACGAAGAAACTCATCGAGCAGCTCAAGCAGGCTGGCGTGAAGAAAGTCGTCCTGACCGTGTCGGAAGCCTATGCCGATATCCTGGGCCGGTTCCTGGCCGAGGACGTGGTGGACGAGAGCACGGGCGAGATCCTGGGCGAGTGCTTCGAGAAAATCACCACGACGTTCATGATGCGTTGCGCAATGTGCAACATCGAAGAGGTGAAGGCCATCAAGGTCGAGCACGAGGACACGAACGTGATCCTCTGTACGCTGGCCAAGGACAAGGTGAAGTCCTACGAAGAGGCCGTCATCGAGTTTTTCAAGAAAATGCGTCCCGGCAACCCCATCACGCTGCCTGCGGCCGTGCGCCTGGTCCACGACATGTTCTTCAACGACAAGCGGTACGACCTGGGGCTGGTGGGGCGCCACAAAATCAGCTCGCGCTACGGGGTTCGTGAGGACGCGGAAAAACTGCCGCGCACCCTCACGATTCAGGATGTGGTTCAGATCGTGCGCCACATGCTCGACCTGGTCGAAGAAAAAGCGGAAGTGGACGACATTGACCACTTGGGCAACCGTCGTGTGCGGTCGGTGGGCGAACTGCTCCAGAACCAGATCCGCATGGCGCTGGCCGACGTCGAGAAGACGGCGCGCGAGCGCATGGCCATCGGTATCAGCGACCTCGAGAGTGTGCTGCCGCACCGGGTCATCAACTCCAAGCCGGTGGATTCGGCGCTCAAGGACTTCTTCGGCCGTTCGCAGCTGAGCCAGTTCATGGACCAGACCAACCCGCTTTCCGAACTGACGCACAAGCGGCGTCTGTCGGCGCTCGGGCCGGGCGGCCTCTCGCGTGACCGCGCCGGGTTCGAAGTGCGCGACGTTCACTTCAGCCACTATGGTCGTATCTGCCCGATCGAAACGCCGGAAGGCCCGAACATCGGTCTGATCAGCTCGCTCTGTACCTATGCGCGCATCAACCAGTATGGGTTCATCGAGGCGCCTTATCGCTACGTTGATGGAGGCCGGGTGACCAAGCGGATTGATTACCTGACGGCGGACGTCGAAGACGAATACGTCATCGCGCAGGCCAATGCTCCGCTTGACGCAGAGGGGAATTTTCAGGAACCAACGGTTCTGTGCCGTTACCGCGACGACTATGTGCGGCGCATGCCCCAAGACATCCAGTACATGGACATCTCGCCCAAACTCGTCATGAGTGTGTCGGCGGCCCTGATCCCCTTCCTCGAGCACGACGACGCCAACCGCGCCCTGATGGGGTGTAACATGATGCGTCAGGCCGTGCCGCTGCTCTATCCCGAGTTCCCCCTGGTGGGAACGGGAATGGAAGGACGGGTGGCGCGCGACTCGGGCGTGACGTTGACGGCGCGCAACGACGGGCTGGTGGTCAAGGCCACCAGCAGCGAGATCGTCATCCAGACCGACATGGGGAACGAGGATTATTACCCGCTCGTCAAGTTCCGCCGGTCGAACCAGAACACCTGCATCAACCAGCGGACCATCGCCACCGAGGGGCAGCGGGTCAAGCGGGGCGATGTGCTGGCCGACGGACCGGCGACCAAGGACGGGATCCTGGCCCTGGGCCGCAACCTCCTGGTGGCCTACATGCCCTGGGGTGGCTATAACTTCGAAGACGCCATCATCCTCAGCGAGCGTCTGGTGACCGAGGATGTTTACACGTCGGTCCACATTGAAGAGTTCGAGATTGACGCCCGCGACACGAAACTGGGCAAGGAAGAAATCACGCGCGACATCCCGAACGTCAGCGAGGACGCGCTGTCGAAACTGGACGAAAACGGTCTGGTCTATGTCGGTGCGGAAGTCGGGCCGGGCGACATTCTGGTGGGCAAGGTGACGCCCAAGGGTGAGACCGAACTGACGAGCGAAGAAAAACTGCTGCGCGTCATTTTCGGCGAGAAGGCCGGCGACGTGCGCGACGCCTCGCTGAAGTGCCCGCCCGGAACCACGGGGATCGTGGTGGACATCAAAGTGTTCTCGCGCAAGGAGCGCACGGCGCGCTCGGACCGTCAGGACAAGGAGTCCATCGCGGCCATCGAGGCCGAGCGCGACGCAATGATCAGCGCCGTGTGGTCCGAGTTCACGGACAAACTGGCGGCGATCCTCGCCGATGTGAAGAAGCCCATCACGAGCTTCGAAGACGGCTCGGTGGTGTTCAAACCGGGCGCCAAGGTCAACGACAAGGTGGTGCAGTATGTGCGCCGCTGCCTGCAGATGGGCATGTTGCCGATTGACGGAACGCCGGGCACGAGTCTGAAACTGCTGTATCAGGACATTTCGAACCGGGCGTTCGAGGCCGACGAAACGGCCAAGAACCAAGTGGACCGGATCAAGACCGGGGACGAGCTGCCCCCGGGTGTCATCAAACTGGTCAAGGTGTATATCGCCACCAAGCGTAAAATCTCGATCGGCGACAAGATGGCCGGGCGTCACGGAAACAAGGGTGTGATCTCGAAGATCCTGCCCGTGGAAGACATGCCCTACCTGGCCGACGGAACGCCGGTGGACATCATCCTGAACCCCCTCGGTGTGCCTTCGCGTATGAACGTGGGACAGATTCTCGAGACGCACCTGGGCTGGGCGGCTCAGGCGCTGGGGATTGCGGTGGCCACGCCGGTGTTCGACGGTGCGCGGGAAGAGGAACTCCGGGCAATCCTGCGCGAGGCCGGTCGGCCCGAATCTGGGCAGGCGGTGCTCTACGATGGGTTGACGGGGGATCGTTTCAGTCGTCCTGTGACAGTCGGCATTAAGTACATGCTCAAACTGGCGCACATGATTGACGACAAGATGCATGCGCGCTCGATCGGGCCGTACTCGCTCGTCACGCAGCAGCCGCTGGGTGGTAAGGCGCAGTTCGGTGGGCAGCGCTTCGGTGAAATGGAAGTGTGGGCGCTCGAGGCGTACGGCGCCGCCAACACGTTGCAGGAGTTGCTCACGGTCAAGAGTGACGACGTGGTGGGTCGTACGAAGATCTACGAATCCATCATCAAGGGCCACAACATGTTGTCGCCCGGCGTGCCCGAGTCGTTCAACGTGTTGGTCAAGGAACTCCAGAGCTTGTGTCTGAACATGGAACTGATCCAGATGGAAGATCTGCGCCAGCCGGCTCTCGACCTCGAAGAAGGTTACGAGGACAGCGATGCGGATGAAGCCGATCTGGGCCTGCTGGATGAGGACCTGGGACTGGACGAATCGGACGACGAGGACCCGGGAGACGACGCAGGTGCGGACTCCGACCTGGACGATGACGACGACCTGTAAGAACGGTGGGGAACCGGGGGTGCCCGGTTCCCCCTCTGTTCTGCTTCTCGAAACGACACTGGCTACGCAAGGATGACATAAGGAGCGTAAGATGGACGCCACGGTGAGTCCGACGGAATTTATGATCAACAGTGACGCGCGGTCGTTGCTCGACTCTCTGGAAGAGGAAGGCAACCGCATAGACCTCAACAAGGTGAATGCGGTATGCCGAGTGAGCATCGCGTCGCCCGACCTGATTTTGCAGTGGTCGCGGCGGCATTGTCGGCAGACGGACCGCACGGGGATCTGCAAGTGCGGCAAGACCCCGCTCGAACAGGCCAAGTGCTCGTTCGGCGAGGTGACGAAACCCGAAACGATCAACTACCGCACGTTCAAGCCCGAGAAGGACGGTTTGTTCTGCGAGCGGATTTTCGGTCCGGTCAAGGACTGGGAATGTTCGTGCGGCAAATACAAGCGAATCAAATATAAAGGTATCGTCTGCGACCGTTGCGGCGTTGAAGTTATCGAGTCGCGGGTGCGCCGCCAGCGCCTGGGCCACATCAAACTGGCCGCGCCGGTCTGCCACATCTGGTTCTATAAGGGCACGACGAGCCGCATCAGCCACCTGCTCGACATCAGCCCGCGCGACCTGGGCAAGGTCATCTACTTCCAGGACTACATCGTGGTGGACCCGGAAGACACGCCGCTGAAGGCCAAGCAGATCCTGAGCGACGACGAAGTGCGCAAGCACCGCGAGGCCCATGGCGACAAGGGCAAGATCATGATCGGCGCCGAGGCGGTCAAGGAACTCTTGCGTCAACTCGACGTGGTGAGTCTGGCCGAGTCCCTCGGGGTGGAAATGCGCAATGCCTCTTCGGCTCAGAAGCGCAACAAAGTCATCAAGCGCCTCAAAGTAGTCGAGGCGTTCCGCACGTCGGGCAACAAGCCCGAGTGGATGATTCTCGACGTTCTGCCGGTCATTCCGCCCGACCTGCGCCCCCTGGTTCACCTCGATGGGGGCCGCTTTGCGACGTCGGACCTCAACGACCTGTACCGCCGCGTCATCAACCGCAACAACCGCCTGCGCCGCCTGATTGATTTGCGCGCGCCGGATGTGATTCTGCGCAACGAGAAGCGCATGCTGCAGGAAGCCGTGGACGCGCTGTTCGACAACTCGCGCCGGGGCCGCCCGACCAAGGGCCACAACAACCGTCCGCTCAAGTCGCTCAGCGACATGCTCAAGGGCAAGCAGGGCCGCTTCCGCCAGAATCTGCTCGGAAAGCGCGTGGACTACTCGGGCCGTTCGGTCATCGTCGTGGGGCCGGAACTGCGCTTCAATGAGTGCGGTTTGCCCAAGAAGATGGCCCTCGAACTGTTCGACCCGTTCATCGTGCGTGAGTTGCAGCGCCGTGGGTATTGCAACACGATCAAGGCGGCCAAGAAAATGATCGAGCGCGAGGAGTCGGTGGTGTACGACATCCTCGACGATATCACCAAGGACCACCCGGTTCTGCTCAACCGCGCCCCGACGCTGCACCGCCTCGGCGTGCAGGCCTTCCTGCCGAAACTGGTGGAAGGCAAGGCGATCCGTCTGCACCCGATGGCCTGTATGGCGTTCAACGCCGACTTCGACGGCGACCAGATGGCCGTTCACGTGCCGCTCTCGAACGAGGCCGTGCTCGAGGCCAAGCAGATCATGCTGGCCGAGAACAACATCCTGCGTCCGTCGAACGGTACGCCCGTGGCGACGCCCGACCAGGACGTGGTGCTCGGGTGTTACTACCTGACGCGTCTGGTGCCGAACCGCAAGGGCTCGGGCATGCGCTTCAGTTCACCCGCCGAAGCCATTCAGGCCATGAACTATGGCCAGGTGGACTTGCAGGCGCCGGTTTTCGTGCGCGTGCCGGAGTTTATCGCGGGTGAGGGGCCCAAAGTGGTTGAATGCAGTGTGGGCCGTTTGTTGTTCGACGGCGCCCTGCCCAACGAAGTCTCCTATTTCGACAAGAAATACCCCTTCGCCAACGAGACGATGGAAAAGTCCTCGCTCATGCGGATCGTGCAGATGATCCACAAGACGCTGGGATACCGCCGCGCCGCCGAAACCCTCGACAACATGAAGAAACTCGGGTTCTCCTACGCGCGCAACGCCGGGATCTCGATCTGTATTGACGACATGCGCATTCCGCCCTCGAAGGTCAAGATCATCTCCGAAGCGCACAAGGAAGTGGCCAAGGTTCAGGACCAGTACGGCCGCGGCCACCTGACCGACGAGGAGCGTTATCACAAGGTTATTGATATCTGGACCCACGCGTCAGATCGTGTGGCGCAGGAAATGATGGCGTTGCTCAAGAAGGACCAGGAGGGGTTGAACCCGGTCCACATCATGTCCACGTCAGGTGCTCGTGGTAACGCGTCGCAGATCCGCCAGCTCGGCGGGATGCGTGGTCTGATGCAGAAGCCGACCAAGAAGATCACCGGTTCGATCGGTGAAATTATCGAACAGCCCATCATCTCGAATTTCCGCGAGGGGCTGACGGTTCTCGAGTACTTCATCTCGACCCACGGTGCGCGTAAAGGGCTCGCCGACACGGCCCTGAAGACCTCGGACGCCGGGTACCTGACCCGCCGTCTGGTGGACGTGGCGCAGGACGTCATCATCACCGAGAAGGACTGCGGCACGGTCAACGGCATCATGGCGTCTGCCATCAAGGAAATCACGACCCAGGGCGAGCGCGTCATGGAACCGCTGCGCGAGCGAATCGTCGGTCGTGTGCCGGTGGACAATGTCATCCACCCCAACACGGGCAAAATCATTGCGACGCGCACGGAAATTATCACGGACGAAATCGCCCGCGAGATCGAAGAGGCCGGGTTCGAGGAACTGCTGATCCGTTCGGTGCTGACCTGCGAGACGCGGGGCGGGGTCTGTGCTCAGTGTTACGGGCGCGACATGGCGGGTTGGCGGATGGTGGAACTGGGTGAGGCGGTGGGTGTGATTGCCGCTCAGTCCATCGGTGAGCCCGGTACGCAGCTGACCCTGCGAACCTTCCACATCGGTGGCGCGGTGAGCCGTTCGCTGGAAGGATGGTACGAAGCCTCGAATCCGGGTATCGTGCGTTATCGCGACGAACTGAAGGCCAGCGAGACGGCGGATGGTTTGCTGGTGGTCCTGAACCGGACCGGCTCGATCCGCGTCGAGGATGACAACGGCAACACGATTCAGGTGCTGCCCAACATCCGCTACGGCGCCACGCTGATGAAACGCGACGGAGATCGGGTCGAGAAGGGTGAGCAGTTCGTCAAGTGGGACCCGCACCACACGCCCATCCTCACGGAAGAGTCCGGGTATGTGCGCATGGTGGATATTATCCCCGGGATTACGCTGCGTGAGGACTTCGACCCGAAGACCAACGTCACGCACCGCGTGATTACCGAGCACAAGGAAGAGCGCCACCCCTCCGTGCAGATCGTGGACGAAGAGGGGAATCTGAAAGCCAACTACGCCATGACCGCCGGCGCCATTATGGCTGGCCGCGTCAAGGATGGCGACTACGTGGATGTGGGCCGCGTTCTGGCTCGTCTGCCCCGTATTCAGGTCCGTTCGAAGGACATCACCGGCGGTCTGCCGCGCATTGACGAACTCTTCGAGGCGCGCAAGCCCAAAGACTCCTCGTTTATCGCCGAGATTGATGGCGCCATCCAGTTCCGCGGCATCATCAAGGGGGTGCGCAAGGTGGCCATCGTGGCCGACAACGGCGACGAGGTGCTTTACAACATCCCGCTCGTGCGCCACATGACGGTGCATGACAATCAGCGGGTGGTGTCGGGGGAATCGATCACGGACGGTTCGCTCAACCCGCACGACATCCTGCGCGTCTCGGGCGAAAAGGCCGTGCAGGAGTTCCTGGTGGCGGAAGTGCAGGAAGTGTACCGTCTTCAGGGCGTGAATATCAACGACAAGCACATCGAGTGCATCATCCGTCAGATGCTCAAGAAAGTCATCGTCGAGGAAGTGGGCGACACGCATTTCCTCTACGGCCAGCAGGTGGACAAGTTCGAGTTCCAGACCGAGAACGACCGGACCGTCAAGAAGGGCGGAAAGCCCGCCGTGGCGCGTCCGAAACTGCTCGGGCTGACCAAGGCCTCGCTCGAGACCGACTCGTTCATCTCCGCCGCTTCGTTCCAGGAAACCACTCGCGTCCTGACCGATGCCAGTGTCCGCGGACGATTCGACACCCTGAGCGGTCTGAAGGAGAACGTCATCATGGGTCTCCTGATTCCCGCCGGAACCGGGCTGCCCTACTACCGCAACATCAAGGTTGAACCGGACATCCCGCAGAGCGAGTGGGTGCAGCAGCCCGCCCCGCAAGCGGCGGTGGAAAAGAAAGCGGCTCCCAAGGACAAAATCTTTGACGAGATCGCCGACCTGGACACCAGCGACAGCTGGGATGGCAGCGCCGACACGGATGATGACGACGGCGATGACGAGTAAACCGCGTTGACGCCCCTGTCACGGGAGGCGCCAACCGCAACGGCAAAACCAGACGGGGACCGCGCGCAGGCAACAAAGCGCCGGTCCCCGTTTCCGTTTGAACCCGGACTGGCAGTCCCACCTGTATGGGCGGCCCTGCGCGTCCGCCCCCGATATCGTGAGCGAAAGAACCTCTATGTACCTTGCCGACTTTCACATTCATTCGCACTACTCCCTGGCGACCAGCCGGGACCTGACCCCCGAGCGTCTGGACGGGTGGGCGCGCGCCAAGGGCATCGAGGTGCTGGGCACGGGCGACTTCACCCACCCGGGCTGGACGCGCGAACTGCGCGAGAAACTCGAACCGGCCGAGCCGGGGCTCTGGCGTCTCCGCGACAAATGGCGGCAGCCCCATCAGGGCTGCCTGGCCAACGCGCCCGAGGTTCGCTTCCTCCTGACGGCCGAGGTCAGCACCATCCGCAAGCGCGGCCCCCGAACCCGCAAGGTCCACCATCTGCTTTTCGCTCCCGATTTCGACTGCGCCGAACGGCTTCAGAAGAACCTGACCGACTGGGGGGGCAACCTGACCTCGGACGGGCGGCCCATGCTGGGGATGGACCCGCGGGAACTGCTCGAACGGGTTCGGAGTGTCTCGCCGGAGATGTTCCTGGTCCCCGCGCATGTGTGGACTCCCTGGTTTTCCGCTCTGGGGTCGAAGTCGGGGTTCGATTCGATTGAGGAGTGTTATGGCGACTTGGCACCGCAGGTGTCGGCGGTCGAGACCGGCCTGTCCGCCGACCCGCCGATGCTCTGGGCGTGCAGCCGGCTGGACCGCTTCGCTCTGCTGTCGAATTCCGACGCCCACTCGCCCGAAAAGGTGGGACGGAACGCCACGCTGCTGGAGACGGAACGCTCCTACGAGGCTATCGTCGGGGCCATTCGCTCGGGCGATCCCAAGCGGCTGGTCGGGACGGTGGATCTGTTCCCCGAGGAGGGAAAGTACCATCTGGACGGCCATCGCAAGTGCGCGGTGGCGTTCGATCCGGTCGAAACCCGGGCGCACGGGGGGCTCTGCCCGGTTTGCGGAAAAGAAGTGACGGTGGGGGTGCTCAACCGGGTGGCGCAGCTGGCCGACCGGGCGAACCCGCTGGACCGTCCCCGGCGGGGTCAGGCCCACTCGGTCGTGCCACTCAAGGAGATCCTCTCCGAGATCATTGGGACCGGGGCGGCCAGCCAGAAGGTGGACCGCCGGTACTGGGAATTGCTCGAGGTGTTCGGTCCGGAATTGCCTCTTTTGTTGTGGACGTCGGAAGAACGGATGGCCGAAGCGGGTGAGCCGGTACTGGCCGAAGCGATCCGCCGGGTGCGGGCGCGCACGATCAAGGTACAAGGCGGCTACGACGGCGAATTTGGCCGGGTACGGGTTTTCTCTGACGAAGAAAGAACCGAGTTGAACCGGAAAAAAGGAAAGGGCGAGACCGACGCATCCTCCTTCTCCACCGGTCCTTCCCCCTTCCCCCCGCGTGGCCTGTTGGGATTTGATGTGGTGGGGTTCCGGCGCCGTTGATTTCGATTCTGGAATCGGGAACGGAAACTATCCCCCTCGCCGCATTCGGTCAGGAAATAATGAGCCTATAAACCGCAGTTGCGGACAGAAAATGCGTCTTTGTTCTTGTGTGATGGAGCCAAAACGGTTTTGTTCTTGTGTGATGGCGCGAAAACGGTTTTGGCTTTGTCGCCCATTGGGTG
>DAOPYU010000051.1:0-15470 GCA_035353095.1 Candidatus Sumerlaeota bacterium
GATGCTGATTTGCCTGGTGGCGGCGGGGGGACCGTCGGGTCTTTTTAAGAGTTGGAATCCCCAGCCGGTCTCGCAGAGAATGGCCAGGAAAGCGGTCCATGAATGGATCGAGAAAAATCCTCGTGATCCCAATTTCAAGCAACTTTGGGAAGGGGGGACGCACCCTTCTCTGGCGCTGATGGGGGAAGAGAACGCAGAGGCCTACAAGCGAGTGGTCACCGAAGCCTTGAAGATGGATTTCGAAGAGGGCGCGGAGGGGACGGTCGAATGCCGGATCGTGAATGGACTGTATAACCCTCGTCTGCTCTACCACGCGATGGCCACCCCGATCCTTTCCGAATCGGAACTCGCTGCGCTGGGTTTCACCCCGGACCGGGTACGGGAGGTGGTGAAGAAATTTCAGAACAACTTGAATTATAACCTGTTCGATTTATCAGAGGGAAGGTGGTGTCCCGTATCGAATTCCCCGTTTGGGGTAAACAACGGGTTTCATGAATTCAAGGAGATCCGTGTTGAAGACTTTGCTTTCCGTCTCTGGATTCTCAAATCAATGGGGTGTCTGGATCTGGTGGATCAGGAAGGTCTCGTGTGCAGGATCGCCGGTCTTCAGATTACGGACTCGTTCACTCTACCCGAGGATTTTATCCCCATCGACATCAACCAGACATCCGGCCTGTTCCACTTGGGACATCGCAGTCTGGGGGAAACGTGGGCCGCGCTCTGGATTCTGGAGATGTTGGGGGCGTTGGACCAGATCGACCGGGAGGCGTGTATTCAAGGTCTGCTTCGACTTCATCGAGGGAAGGGGGTTTTCATGGTGTACAGTCCCTTTGAGACGGATAAACAGATTGAGGGGAACGAGGACGAGACTTTTTATGCCCTGGAAAGCCTGGCCCGGTTGAATGCTCTGGATCGGATTCCGGATTTCCAGAAATGGGAATTCCATCCGGTGACCCACAATGTCACACAGCCTCTCAAAGAGGGACGGTCTCAAACCAGTCCGGGGCACGTCACGGATGCCACCTTGCGCTCCTGGGCGTATCAGGAACGGCTGGGGCAACTCCAGAAGAAAGCACTGGAATAGAAGGAAGAAATAAACCTGAGAGCCGCGGTTGAAGCGCCAACGGCGCGGACTTATACCAGCCTGGGGCAAGCGCAGCGTCGCCCCAGGGAAGATGTCCCTTTTTCTCACAAGGGCTGAAGGCCCGGACTATGAAAAGACGGAAAAGATCTTGATAGTACGGGCTTTCAGCCCTTGCCTGAATAACTGATCGGTTTTCCTGGGGCGATGCCCCAGGCTGGTATAGATCGCGCCGTTGGCGCTTTTCATCCGAATACTCCTGGCTTCCGACGTCTTTCCCTGCCTTCCCGGAACTTACCTTCCGGGCGTCTTGAATCGGCTGGTTCCGAACGAGTGGTTCTCTCAATTGCGGTATTCTGGATAAACATTTCGCCCTCCTTCTGAAATCCGGATACCGCTTTCAGAAGGAGGGCGTTTTTTCTTTGTGGGAATGGATTGGGGATCATTTCCCTGCGGGGATTATTTCCCCTCGGCGATGAGGTCGAGGCGTTTGTTTTTTTCTTCGAGGGAGAGGTCGTCGCTCCCTTCGACGGTCATCCAGCCGTTGTAGCCGATCTTGTCGAGCGCTTCGCGCACGGCGGGCCAGTTCACGCTGCCTTCGCGGATGTTGACGAACTGGCCACCGTGGCCGTCCGGGTTGAGTTTGAAGTCTTTGATGTGGATCTTGACGATCAGTTTCCCGAGCGTCTGAATCCACTCCTCCGGTTTGGCGTATTTGACGTGGTTGCCGATGTCGAGGTAGAAGCGCACCCAGGGGCTTTCGAAACTCTGGACGAACTGGGCGGCGAGGGCGGGCTTGACCCAGAGGTTGCTCCAGACGTTCTCGACGCCGATGACCACCTTGCATTTCTCGGCGGTGGGGATCAGGCGTTTGAGCGCCTCGCGCGAGACGTCGGTGGCGCGGTTCTGCGCCTCGATATACTGGGCGTACGGGGCGTTGTCGCCCTTGACGACGCGGCTCACGTGGCCGGTCTTGGGGTCGAATTCGATGTCGAATTCCCACGCTTCGGGCATGGGAATTCCCGAAACTTTGCAGGGGACCATGAGCACTGCGTCGGCGCCGTAGCCCTGGGCGGTTTCGAGGGCCAGTTCCATCGAGCGGACGTCCTCTTCGAGTTTCGCCGGGTCGTTGAAGTTGGTCCAGCCGCGCAGGACGGAGTGGATGCGCATGCCGCATTTGTCCGCGAGGGCGCGCGCTTTCTCGGCCTCGGCGCGTCCGACGTTCCAGGCGGTGCATTCGACGCCTTCGATACCGGCGGCCTTGTAGCGGCGCAGGGTTTCTTCCTCGATCTTGTCCACGATCAGGGCTTTGTGCAGGGTGGTCTTGAAGGGGGCGGCGAAGGTCCAGCCTGTCCCACAGACGAGGGTGGCGCCTGCCGCCAGCGAGGAGGCCAGAAAATGGCGACGGTTCAGAAGGAGGGTCATAATAACGGGGTCCTTTCCGTTTCAGATAGAATGAAACATCTGTCCTGCAGGGTGAACGAAGGAAAGCGATTTGTCAAACAGGAAAAACAGGTGTTTTGAATCGCATGAATCTGGATGACTTGTTTTCAGATGGAGAAATAGTGTCAGGATCACCCGAGGGGAGAGGAAAAGATGCTTCCTGTCTCGAAGTTTCCCCGGGTGATGGAAAAAAATCCACCGCCCGAGGAAACTTGCGCGATCAACGGCTGTATCCAAGACCGGCCTCTCAGATCCATGTCCCGTTCGATCGGAACGGTTCTTTTCTTCCGTCCGGCTCGTTATTCGTGCCGCAGGGCCTCGATGGGGTCGAGGTTGGCGGCCTTGCGCGCCGGAAAATAGCCGAAGATGATCCCTACCGCCGAGGAGAACCCGAACGCGACGACGACGATGCCGGGTTGAAAGACGAACGGAACCCGGAGCGCGACGGAACCGAGCGCGGCGGCGCCCAGACCCAGCATGATGCCGACAACGCCCCCGAAACAGGAAAGCACCACGGATTCGACGAGGAACTGCATCATCACCTCGCTTCCCAGGGCGCCGATGGCCAGGCGGATGCCGATCTCGCGGGTCCGCTCGGTCACGGAGACGAGCATGATGTTCATGATCCCGATCCCGCCGACGAGGAGGCTGACCGCCGCCACGGCGCCCAGAAGGGCTGTGAGAATCCGGGTGGTGCCGGTGATGGTACTCATGATCTCGCGCATGTCGCCGACGTTGAAATCGTCGTCTTTACCCATGCCGATCCGGCGGCGCTCGCGCATCAGGATTTCGATGTCCTTTTTCGCTTTGTCAATGGCGTCCGAGCTGCTCACCGAAATCATGATGGAACTGATGTCCGTCTTGCCGCTGATGCGCCGCTGGAAGGTGCGGATCGGGATCAGGACGAAATCGTCCTGGTCGCTGCCGAAACTGGATTGTCCCTTGGACTCGAGAATGCCAACCACCTGGAAGGAGATTTTCTGGAGGCGGATGGATTCTCCAATGGCGTCCTGACCTCCGAAAAGTTCCTTCTTGACCGACGAGCCGAGGATGCAGACGGCTTTGCCGGAACGGATTTCTCCTTCGCTGAATTCCCGGCCCTCCCGGAGCGGCCAGTTGCGGACTTTCAGGTAATTGTTGTCGCTGCCCATGATGGAGGTGGACCAGTTTTCACTCCCCATGATCGCTTGTGTGGCCGCGGAAGAGACCGGCGCCACGGCGGCCAGGTTGGAAATTTCCCGGACCAGGGCGTCCACGTCCTCCTGCTTGAATTCCGTGGCGGCGGAACTGGCGCCGCCGGGGCCGCGGAAGCCCTGACCGGGGCGCAACTGGAGCATGTTGCTTCCCAAGCTGCCGATCTGCTCGGCCACCTGCTGGGTAGCGCCGCTGCCCAGGGTCACCAGGGTGATGACGGCGGCGACTCCGATCACGATCCCCAGAATTGTCAAGCCCGACCGCAACACGTTGCGCCGGATCTCGCGCTGTGCCAGTAACACGGTTTCCCAGAACATTTAGCGATCCCTTCTCGATGAAAGGCTTTCATCAATCAGACCGTCTCGGAAATGAATCTGCCGAGAGGCGTACTCGGCCATATCCGGTTCGTGCGTGACCATCAGGACGGTGATCCCGCGGTCCCGGTTCAACGCGGTCAGCAGTTCCATGACTTCCTCGCTGCGCTGGGTGTCGAGGTTGCCGGTCGGTTCGTCGGCCAGCAGGACTTTCGGGTGGGTCACGATCGCCCGGGCGATGGCCACGCGCTGTTGCTGGCCTCCCGACAGTTCGCTGGGGGTGTGGGATTCCCAGCCCGTCAATCCTACGGCGTGGAGGGCTTCGAGGGCCATCGCGCGGCGTTTGCTATGGGGAACACCGCGATAGATCAGGGGAAGTTCCGCGTTTTCGAGCGCCGAGGTGCGGTTGAGCAGGTTGAATCCCTGGAACACGAAGCCCAGGAACTGCCGCCGCAACAGGGCGCGCTGGTCGCGGTTCAGAATTCCGACGTCGGCGTCCTGGAAGAAGTAATGTCCCCCGGTGGGCACATCCAGGCATCCCAGAATATTCATGCAGGTGGACTTGCCCGAGCCGCTCGGCCCCATGATCGCCACGAATTCGCCCTGCTCGATCTCGATGTCGATCCCTTTGAGCGCTTGCATGGCGGCCTCGCCGGTTCCATAGACCTTGGTGACTTCCTGCAACTGGATCACCGTATTCTTTTGTTGAGGCCGTTCGATCTGTTCGTTCATGGGCGCACCTTCACCGTGTCCACAACCAGTTCCGTGCCGGAGGTGATGGCGTCTCCATCCAGGATCTGCGTTTTTTTTCCGTCCGTGGGACCGATGGCGACGGGGATCGAGACCAGTTGGTTGTCCTGGAGTTTCCAGACGACCGGTTGTTTCTTTGTCCCCTTCGGTTCGGTTTTCGTTTTGGCCGGCGGAGCGGGCGGGTGGGGCAGGATTTTGCTGACGATGCTTCCGCCGCCGCCGGCCGGGGCTTTGGGTTGTTCGGGTGGGATGAACCGCAGAATGGCGTTGGAGACCAGCAGGGCATTTTCGATCTTCTGGACGGTGATTTTGGCTGTGGCCGTCATACCTGGGCGCAAGGTCAGATCCGTGTTGTCCACGTCGAGAATCGTCTCGTAGGTCACGACGTTGTCGGTGGTTTTGGAACCGTAGTTGACCCGGCGGATGCGGGCGGGGAATTCCCGGTCGGGGTAGGCGTCCACGGTAAAGGTGGCTTCCTGTCCCACTTTTACGGTTCCGACTTCGGCCTCGTCCACATCCACGTTGAGTTGCATTTTTCCGAGATCTTCCGCCAGTTTGAAGAGTACGGGCGCCTGGAAGGAGGCTGCGACGGTCTGGCCGGGGTCTATCGAGCGGGTCAGCACCACGCCGTTGATGGGGGAGTGGATTTCCAGTTTTCTCAGGTCCGTCTGGTTGGTTTCCAGGGTCGCCTGGGCCTGACTGACCGACGCCTTCATCTGCGCCTCGTTGGCCGTGGCCCGGTCGAGCGCGGCCTGGGCCGTGTCGAGGTCGTGCTGAGAGACGGCTTTATTCCCGTTGATCTTGTACAGATCGGACAGGCGTTTCAGTTCATTGCGCGTTTCGACCACGGTGGCCTGAGCCGCGAGGACCTGAGCCTTGGCCGAAGCCAGAGCGGCCTGGGTCTGCTGGATCTGCGCGTTGATCTTGGTGGTATCGAGTCTCGCCAGAATCTGCCCCACCGTCACGTGGTCGTTGTAGTCCACCTCGACCGATTTCACGATTCCCGACAGTTCACTGCCCACCTCGACCTGGTTGGTGGGTTCCAGGTTCCCGGTCGCTTCGACGGTGACCACCAGGTTGCCCTGCTGGACGGGTTCGGTCTTGTATTGGAGGGTGGGGCCTTTGTCGGCGCTTTTCCACTGAACCAGGCCGATGCCCACCGCGCCCAGCAGGGCCAGGGTGAAAAACCATCGCACCAGCCGCCATCCCCATCCGCGGGAGGCATGCGCTTTCAAGGTTGTCGTTACTTCGTTCGGGTTACTCATGGTTCGCACTTCCTTCCTGTATCGCTTCTCTCTGGGGACCGGCCGGGGAGTCCGCCGGACTCCACCCGCCTCCGAGCGCCTTGAACAGAGAGATCAGATCGGTGACCATGATACTCTCGCTCTGGGCCACCTGATCCTGATAGGAGACCAGCGATTGTTCCGCGTTCAGAACGTCGGTGAAGGCGACTTTCCCGACTTTATACTGTTCCTGCGCCAGTTGGACCGCGTTTTGCGCGGCGGTGACCGCCGCCGCGAGTCGTTCGCGGCGGGCCTGTTGCTGGCCGAAGGCGTACATCTTGTTCTCGACTTCTTCGAGGGCGTTCAGGATGGCCGATTTGTAAGCGATCAGGTCCTGTTCCCGGACTTCCTTCTGGACCTCCACGTTGGCCCGCGTGGCTCCGGCATCGAAAACGTTCCAGGAAACACTCGGTCCCAGACTCCACGCGTCGGTCGCGTATTTTCGGAAACCGAGCGTTCCGGTTCCCTGACGGGAGAGGGAACCACTGAGGTAGAATTTGGGGTAGAGGTCCGCGACCGCCACGCCGATGCGGGCGGTTTGTGCGGCCAGGTCCATTTCGGCTTTCCGGATATCGGGGCGTCGTCGAAGCGCTTCGGAAGGAGCGCCCACCGCGACGGAAGGGGGAAGAAGCGGAATGGGTTCGTGCTTTTCCAGCCGTTCGTGGACGAATCCGGGCGTTTGCCCCAGAAGCGTATCCAGGTGGTTCAGCGTTTCGTTCAGGCTGGCGCGTAAGGCGGGAATCTGGGAAGCGGTATTCTCGTAGCCGTAACGCGCCTGCTGGACCGGCAGTTCGTCAATCAGTTCGGCCTGAAATTTCGACTCGACCAGTTCGAGGGTTTCCTTCTGAATGCGCAGGTTGGCTTCCGCCAGATCGAGTCGGGTCTGGTACGCCCGGGCGTTGACATAATTGAGCGCCACCTCGGCGGTGAGGGAAACCAGTACATCGTAAAGTGACGCCTCCCTGGACTGCAGGTCTTTGTCCGAGGCTTCCACCGACCGGCGCACCCCCCCGAAAACGTCCAGTTCCCAATTTACGTCGAACCCCGTGCTGTAGCGGTTGCTGTTGGTTTCAACGGTCCCCATCTGTTGGCTTTCCGAGCGGGAATCGTTGTGGGTCGCCGAACCGGAGAAATTCAGGGTGGGGAAAAGGCCCGCCTGGGAAATGGCGCGCTGTGAGCGTGCCTGACGGACGCGTGAAGCGGCGGTCTGCAGGTCCAGATTATTCTGAATGGCCTGCCCGATCAGGGTGTTGAGCGTGGAATCGTTGAAACAGGTCCACCACTGTTTCAGCAATTCCATGTCCGCGTTTTCGGTTGTCAGACCGGAAGGGGGCGTGGTTTTCCACGCGGCGGGCGCGGTGTTTTCGGGGGGGATGTAATCCGGCCCGACGGTGGTGCAGGCGGTGCTTCCGAATGCCGCCAGCCCGGCGGCCAGCAGGAGCCCCATCAGGCGGAAGGGGGTGCTGTTGCGCCTTGGATCTTGTTTCTGAGATACGATCACGATTCTTGCTCCCTCTTAAACTTGCTGGGAAATGGATTTGTTCGAATCCGAATGCCGGAATTCAGGAAGTCATCCTGAATGTTTGCGGGAAGGGGGGGGCCTTCTTTCGATCTGCTGGCGAATGGCCTTCAACCCCTCCAGGCTGAAACGGATCACGTGCTCGGCAATTTGTTCGAGTTTCATATCGAGGGGGGGAGGTTTAAACGTAATCTCATCCGTGGACCTGGGCAGAAAGCGCCTTTCGATGATCGGAGGATTCATACATTGTGAGATTACGCTCATCTGACACAACTGAATGTCTTCATCGGAAGCGTTTTCCCCGAGGATGTCTCGGAGTATTCCACAGAGAATTTTGCGGATCGGCACCAGCGCTTCCTTCATCGGTCCGAAGAGAAGGCCGGTCGGGTTGGTCATTTCCATATGGATAATTTCGATATCGTTGCATTCCGGGTCGGTGATGCGTTTGAGCATGGAGACAATCCAGCCGCGCAGGCGTTCTTCCGGGGAGGCATCTGTGGGAACTCCGCCGTCCACCGGGTATTTCTCGTGCGCATACCGGAAGGCCGTCCGCCAGGCTTCAATATACAGCGAATCCTTATCCCCGAAGTGATAATTGACCGAGGCGATATTGGTTCCCGCCAGTTGACAGATTTCGGCGATGGTTGTGGCACGGAATCCCTTCCGGCTGAAGAGTTGAGTGGCGGCTTCGAGGATCTGGTGTTTGGTTTCGACTCGGTTTTTGGGCCTGGCCATGGTCCACCTCTCATTTCTGGCTTGAATATAAAATGAGTTTTTCAAATAGTCAATTGAAAAATTGGATTGAATGCAGGCGCGAAAGCTCTTGAATAAAAGCCGGGGCTTGGTTACACTCCCCCTCGCGAAGGTGGGGCTCGTTTGGAAAGAAACCATGAGTGGGGTCTGTTGGTGTTGGGGGTTACGCAGCCTGTCCGACTGAACGTCACCGGCGACGATTTATTGACAAAGCGCTCCGCCGTGCGGCGTCGGGTGAAATACGCGGATTTTTGACTAAAGTTGTGGGACAGGAGCCTTGCCGCGAGATCTGCAATCTTTCTGCAACTTGAAAGAAATTCCGAATATCGGGTTGCGGCATCTCTTCAGAATCGTTCAACAGGGTTCGAGAATGTTTTCCCGAAAGGCATGGGGGTAAGGAGACTTGTCCTGATCAGCAAGGCGCCTTTCCGGGTCTGTTCTGGAGAACCGCCCTCTCCTTTCTAGTCGCCCTTTTCCGTATCGTTCGGTGAGGATTGAGTGGCAGTTCGGACGTCCGGCCCTTTTGAGGTGTGTATCCGAACTCTTTCCGGACCAACGCAATGTCTTCAAAACGCTATTTGAGGAAAAACAGGGAAAGGGCGGTCTGGATTGTTTGCGCAGAACCTCTCCTCAAGAATAAAGGACGGTATTGTTATGACAAGCATTCGGGAAGACGTGTCAGCCTTTGATCTGGAAGGGACTGTTCTCGGGTTCGGAAGGCGTATCGCCCCTGAAGACTTCAAGGCTTTCTTATGGACCGTCTTTTTCGGACTGTTGGCGCATGGCAGTGCAATGGTGTCTTTTTTCGTAAATGAGGACGCACAGTCGTACCGTTTTCACAAGGACGTGTGGGCTTCTTTCGGTCGAGTCGGGAATGGCCGTTGGTTTGCAATTCCGGTGATCAGTCTGCACGAAGGCTTTCCCTTTCAATTCCCTCTGGTTTTGCTCTTTATCGTGTTTATTTCGGCGTGTGGGGTTCTGCTGGCTCGTATGCTTCGTGTGCGCACGTCAGGTATCAAAGTCCTTGTCGCCTCGCTGTTGATCACCTATCCCGCCTTTGCGGCCGGGATCGGTTACAATTTCTTTATTCTGGCTTACGCGGTCTCCGTTTCTCTGGCCATCGTCTCGGTCTGGCTGGCCAACAAGGGGGGAATGCACGTACTGTCGGGCGCCATTCTCCTTTGTTTGTCCATTGCGATCTACCAGACCTTTATTGCCGTTGCTTTCTCCATCTGCACGGCCATCCTGCTGATGGAATGTCTCGAATCCGATTTCTCCGATCCTTCCCACCGGACAAGACTATTGAAGAAAGCCGGTGCTTTTGCCGTTTATGCCCTGGCGGGAGGAGTCCTCTATCTGCTCTCAACCAAGGCCTATAAATGGTATTTTAACATTGAATTTCTTCCCTACAAAGGGGCGGATCAAATCGGCCACATCGCCCTTTCGCCGGGTGTCTTGAAAAACATGGTGATGTTTTTCCTGGGGTTTTTTCTGCGTTTGAGCGTCCCGCCTTACCTGTCCATCTCCGCCATATTGCTTTGTCTGCTTGCGCCGTTGTGTATTTGCGTACGTGTGCTGTCTGCCGATCGTTCCCGGAAAGCCAAGTGGTTGAAATTTATAGTCAGCATGTGCGTTTTCTTCATGCTGCTTCCGTCATCTTTCGTGTTTCCGATCATTGCCCCGAAGGCTCCCGTTGCGCTGATGCAGACCTACGGGATTTGTATTATTTTCGCGGTGGCGCTGGTTCTCACATCTAATTCCGGCAGATGGATCAAGAATCTTGGATTTTTCCTTGCGCTGGTCGTTCTGCTGGGTTTCATCAATCGCAGTAATGCCCTGCATTATAAGGCTTATCTCTATACTCAGGCCACTTTTCTCAGCGCAAACCGCCTGCTTTCGAAAATAGAGGCCTTGCCGGAATTCTCCCAGAAGTCCAGGATTGCGGTTCTTGGCGAACTGCCGAATGAAATCTACCGGTGTACCGGCACTCCGCCTTTTGATGAAAAAACGCAGGGCTGGCGCAATGGGCCGGTCGGTTTTCAACGGGATGAGGAGCATTACAAATTCGCCAATATTGTCGGTTTTCTGGATTATAACCTCAATACGGCCAATGAGGAAGAAATTCAGAAAGCCCGATCGCTGGCATTGGATATGCCGGTCTATCCGTCTCCCGGATCCGTCAAGGCTTTCGGTGACCTCATCGTCGTGAAACTCAGCCATGAGTTGCCGACGATGACGATGACACGATTGGATGCGAAGACCTGTGAGTTTGAGGTCAAGGGGCGCGAAGAAGTCAAGAACGTCGAGTTTTCATGGTATTTGCGGCGCGAAGACCGATCTTTCGGCCAGTATGCGGAACAGCTTTTCGCTTCGCTTCGGGGGGAAAAAGTCCCGATTGAGTATGGTCCATCGAGTCCCAACCCCATGTTCCGTCACACGTTTACAGAGAGCGGTACTTACAGGCTTTTTTTCTCCTGGCGATCCAACGATGTCGAGATTGGTCAGATTACGAATTCTGAGCCGTTTAGTGTAAAGGTTGATGGGCAGGGGGAGGGGACTGTTGTTCCGGGAAAATCCATTGATCTCTCTACGGAATGGTTGTAACCGGTAGGGGTATTGTTTTGAATTTAATTCCGTAGAAGAGGACTTTTCGTACGGGGGGACGGAACCGGGGGAAAGGCCCTTCATAACGGGTTAGAAAAGCCCCGGATGCGAACATTTTTTCGCATCCGGGGTTTCAGAGTATTTATACCAATTTCTTGAATCAGATTCAGGGCAAGAGCGCGTTGCGGATCGAGAGCACCTTGTACTGGGTCGAGCCCCCGCCGGGCCGCACAACGACAAGGGAGTGGCCCACTTTACATTTCAGGAACTGACGGCCGAACGGGGTGACGTACGAGAGGATGTTTTTCTCGGGTTCGGCGTCCCAGAGTCCCAGAAGGGTGTACTCTTCGATTTCCCCCGTGTCCATGTTCTTGATCTGGAAGGCGGTGCCGAAACCGATCGAGTCGGTGGAGATATGGTCGGGTTCCATCACACGGGCGCGCTGGAGGAGATCCTCGAGCGCCTCGAGCCGACGGAAGAGCACTTTCTGGCGTTCCTTGGCCGATTCGTACTCGGCGTTTTCGCTCAGGTCGCCCATGGCCGCCGCCACCCCGATCGCCTTGCTGTTGGCCGGAATTTCGACGTTCTTGATGTTCATGTACTCCGCTTGTTTCTGTTCGAAGGCTTTCTGGGTGACGAGGTGTTCGCCCTGGCCCGTGGTCGAGTCGTCGTTCGTTTCGTCCAGGTCGCGGCGCACCGAGCGCAGAACCTGATCCAGGGCCATCTTGAACGAATCGCTCAGGGCTCCGCTGCCCATCAGCGCCTGATAGCGGCTGCGCGCCTCGCTCTGCTCATAGGTCTCGAAGACTCGCATGAGCAACTCGTAGTGGTTGTCCATGAGGAAGTTCTGGAAACGGTTGATGGCGGTGCGGAAGGCGGAGGAGTCGGGATCGTCGTGGTCAATGCGTTTGTGGGTGTCTTCGATGAATTCGATGACCGCGTCGAAGAGCATGTCCTCCGGGGCGTCCACGTGCAGTTGGGCGAACTTGCCGTCGCGCACGGCCCGCGTCAGCCAGAGGAAGAGTTCCGGATTTTCGTAGGGACGATGGAGCAGTTGTTCGGCCATATGGGAGGCGGTTTCCAGATGTCCATCGTCAATCATGTCGCGCAGAATCCACTGGCTCAGGCGCGAGGGGGCGGACAGGAAGAGGCTCTCGGCCAGTTCGACCCATTTGTCCGGCTCCGCCTGTTTCAGGTTTTGCGCGGCGCGCAGCTGGTGGTCGGCCACGGTCAGGGCACAAATCAGATCCGCCGCTCCATCGTCGGGTTGGATCAATTTTTCGGGCTGCATTTCCTCCAGGAGGGGCGAAGCGGTCTTGAGAGTGGCGTGCAAGTCCTGAAGCAGGTAGAGGTATTCGACCTGTTGCGTGATGTCGTCGGGCTTGCACGAGCGCACTTTCAGTTCCAGCGCGGCGATCATCTGCAGGGCGAGGGAGTCGGGGATCGGCTGCGCCTCGTGCGCTTTGAGCAGATCGGTCAGCAGAGAATACTGACGCGAGAATTCTTCGGCCTCGAGGAACGCCTGTACCATCTCTTCATGGAAGGATTTGGGTTCCGTTCGCAGTTCGAGGTGGGCGTTGCTGGGATTGCCGCGAAAACCGATATACGGGTCGAAACGGAAGGCGTCGCGATTGCGACTCCACCAGTTGTTCCACTTCCGGTTGTCGAAAATGCCCTGAGTCAGATACTCTTTCAGTTCGCCGCGGGAGGTCTTGCCCCCCAGGCATTTCAGGCAGTATTTCAGGAACTCGACCGGTTCGTCTTCCGCACGCTGGGCGAGTTTTCTGGGGGACAGGAGGCGTTGGGCGATCAGGTGGTTGCGGGGGATCTTTTTCAGGAAGTCGTTGACTCCCCCGAAACTGAAGGATTTCTCGCCGCCCTTGGTGAAGTCGAGGGTGACACGCCCTTCCTGCAGGTCCAGGGTCCGGATGACCCCCTCGCCCCATTCGGCGTGCTGGAACACTTCCCCTTCGGAGCATTTGATGTACTGGAGGAATCGCAGGAGGGGTTTGTACAGGCCCTCCTGTCGGGTCAGGCCGCTGGCTTCAATGTATTCCTCGAGTCGGGGCGCTTTTTTGTACAGTTCCCGCAGGGTGGTCAGGAGGGGTTGGCGCAGATCCTCGAATTCTGACTGGGCGCGCAGAATCCCCCGGCAGACCTTCAGAAGGGTCTTGTATTCCCCTTTTTCCTGACAGGCGCCCACCACCAGCATGATCCAGACCTTCAGATCGTCGGTTTTGCCGTCTTTTACCATGGCGGTGCCCAGTTGGGTGTAAAATTCCGGTTCGTCGAATGGCGTTTCAGTCAGTTGTGGCCACAAGGCCTCGATTTTGTCCCATTTTTTTGCTTTTGAAAAGTGGAGAATCTGGTTTTCCAGGCGGGTCGTGTTTGACATGGTTTCCCGAAGTCCTTTCTCCCTCTTCCGGACTTGATACATCCAAGCCGGAGGTACCAGAGAAGTAAACTACCCCAATGGGTCCGAATAAGCAAAAAAAACTTTCATTTTTTTCGGATCGTGGGAAGGATAAAATTACAGATGGGAAATCGGAAAATCGGGAAAAGGGGTTGAGCGGGTATGTCGGATTCGCGTATAATGAAAAATTGTGTGTGTACCGGCCTGTTTCTGCGATGGATTCCGGCCAGAGGAAACGAGTCCTGCCGACGTTGAGAAGGATCCTGCCATGTTTTTTTCGAGTTTTCCGGTCCGAAAAGTGGGTGTTTTCTGGAGGGGTGTCCTGGTCCTTGCGTTTCTGTTATCGTTTGGGGCACAGGGGGCTCTGGCTCAGATTGTCATCAATGAAATCCATTATGAGCCGGCGGACAAGACCGATCTGTCTGAATTCATAGAACTCTATAACGCGGGCCATTCGGTCGAGAACCTGAGCGGGTGGTCGCTGCAGGACGGGGTCCGGTTTGTCTTCCCGGAAGGGACGTTGCTTGCGGCTGGATCGTATCTGGTGGTGGGGGAGAGCACTGAGACCCTCAAGACGCGTTTCGGCGTGGTGGCCTATGGGCCTTACGAAGGGAACCTGAGCAACGAGGGAGAAAAGATCACCCTGCGCGATGCGGCGGGGCAGGTCGCGGACCGGGTGGAATACAAACTGGGTTTTCCCTGGCCCACCGCTTCCGGTGGGGATGGGTGCTCGATCGAGTTGATCCATCCTTCGCTCGACAACGACCTGGGAGGCAGCTGGCGCGCGTCGGGTATGAGCGGGGGGGTGGCGGTGTCCCCCGTGTATCTGATCAAGGCGCAGGAGACGGGGTGGCGGTACCGGAAGGGGACGGAAGAGCCCTCCTCGCCCACGGACGCCTGGCGCAAGACGGACTTTGTGGAGGACGCCACCTGGCTGACCGGGCAGACCAGTATTGGTTACGCCGACAATGATGACAACACCGTCCTGGACGATATGATCAACAATTACACGACGGTCTATCTGCGCAAGACGTTCACGATCGCTTCGGCCGCGGATATTCCGGCGAAGTTGCGCCTTCGGATCTATGTGGATGACGGTTGCATCGTCTGGCTCAACAACCACTACCTCGGCAGTTCGTCCGTTTCGCAGACCGATCAGTATGCCCACGATGGAACGGCGATCAACCATGAAGCCGTGTGGGAGGAGTTCGAACTGTCCGCCGAGGCGATCGGTTATTTGCAGATCGGCGTGAACGTGATCGCCATTCAAGCGCTCAACACCACGATCGTCAGCAGCGATTTCTCCATCGACATGGAGTTGTACACCCCCGGATTCGATCCCACGCAGGTTGGGGAACCCACGCCGGGGCGTCGTAACAGTGTGTGGTCCGAGACGCCGCCCCCGCAGATTCGACAGGTGGATCACGCGCCTCAGCAACCCCATGCCGACCAGCCGGTCGCGATTACGGCCAAGATCACGGCGCCGGGCGGCGCGCCCGTCCAGGCGCAATTGCACTATCAGATTGTCAAACCGGGCGCCTATATCCCGGCTTACCTGCCGTTGCCCTATAACACGCTGTTGTCCAATTCGCTCCAGCCGCTGACGCCGAATCCGGATTTCGAGGACCCGAAAAACTGGACCACGATTCCGATGTCGGACAAGGGGGCCGATTGCGACGTCACTTCGGGAGACGGCATTTTCACCGCGCAAATTCCCGGACAGGACAATCGGACGCTGATTCGGTACCGCATCACGGCCAGTTCGGTTTCGGGAACCACCGAAACCCTGGTGACCGTTCCCTATGAGGATGACGAGGCGCTCAATTTCGCCTGTTATGTCTATAACGGCGTTCCGCCCTATGTGGCGTCATTGCGTTCGGTCCACCCGGAAGGCGCCGGGCATGTCTATACCACCGAGACGATGACGTCTTTGCCGGTTTACAGCCTGGTGACGCGGGCTGAGGATTTCTCCTATTGTTACGCCTACACGGGCTACCAGATTCCCAAGGAGTATGAGGAGGCGCGCGGGCGGTTCAACTGGGAAGGGGCGTTCGTCTATCGTGGGGAAGTGTACGACCACATTTTTTACCGCCTGCGCCAGTCCAACGGGCGCTAC
>DAOPYU010000052.1:0-15418 GCA_035353095.1 Candidatus Sumerlaeota bacterium
ACGATCGGCGCGCTGGGCAACAACGGCGTGGGGGTCACCGGGGTGTGCTGGCGGGTGAAGATCATGGCGATCAAGATTTTCAATGCGGCGGGTAATACGACCGACGCCGCGATTCTCGAAGGGTGGCAGTATGCGGCGGACCAGGGGGCGCGGGTCATGAACAACTCCTGGGGCGGCGGACCGTACTCCCAGGCGGAAAAAGACGCGATCGACGCCCTGGGGGCGCGCAACATTATCTATGTCGCGTCGGCGGGCAATGACGCCCTGAACATGGACAGCACGCCTTCCTACCCCGCCTCCTATGACTGCGCGAACATCATTTCGGTGATCGCCACCAACCGCAATGACGCAATGGCGTCATTTTCGAATTACGGCGCCACGACGGCGGACCTGGCGGCGCCCGGGGTCGAGATCCTCAGCTGCGCGCCCGGCGGCGGGTATCAGTACATGGACGGTACCTCGATGGCGGCGCCGCATGTGACGGGCGCCTGTGCCCTGTTGCTGGCGGCCCGGCCGGATCTGACCGTGGCGCAGGTCAAGAGCGCCCTGATGTCCACCGCGGACCCGCTGGCGACGAGCGGGTTGTGCGTCTCGAACGGACGGTTGAATGTGTTCCACGCCCTGGCCAGTGTGGGCCAGTGGGATCTGCTCCATGACAATGGGCCGTTCATCAACAGCCCGGGGACCGGTGTCGGAGGCGCGGATGAGTCGGTGGTGCAGAACGGATTGGGGATGGACTTAACGGGTTGGGTTCTGAGTTCTCCCCAGCGCCTCGCGGATCAGTTTACGGTTCCCGTCGGCCAGACCTGGCGTCTCAAAGAAATTCAGGTTTTTACCGGCGAGAATGATGGCACGACCGAATCGGCGATTTCGGCCATGTCTCTGCAGGTCTGGAACGGGAAGCCCGGGCAGGTGGGAAGTTCCGTCGTTTATGGAGACACCACGACGAATCGTCTGGTTCGGTCGGAGTGGGCGCATAGCTATCGGGTCAACCCTCACTATTCGACGAGTAAACCGATTGTGACGAATACCTTGGCGGTGGATCTCACCCTTTCGAGTGGCACCTACTGGCTGGATTGGGGTTCCCCCAATACCTATCTGGCCTTCCCGCTCACGATTAACGGTCAGACGGTCACGGGAGATGCTATACTTAATGTGGGATCCTTTTGGATGCCCATGTCCGATGGCAGTATGTCCCAGGGTTTGCCGTTCCTGGTCAAAGGTTTGAATGGCAATCTGGCGGTTTCGCCGATGGAGGGGATGAGCTCGACGGGGTACCAGGGCCGGGCTTTCACGCCTTCCCAGAAGGTCTATACGCTCACGAACGAGTCGTTCTCGAAATCGCTGACCTGGTCGGTGGACGTTCCGGCGGGATTGTGGTGGCATGCGACGCCCACGTCGGGCACGCTGGCGCCCTCGGGGACGGCTTCGGTCACGGTGTCGGTGGATGCGGTTTCCGCCCCGGCGGGCGGGACGACGGCGTCTCTGGTTTTCTGGAATCAGACCGAGAGTACCTCGATTTCTCTGCCGCCTTTGATGTTGATTGTCAAGGAGTTGCCGGGGGTGGTGAGCGTGACCGATTCGGCGCTTCCCGCCGACGATCAGGCGGTGCCCTTTGGCGACACGATCGTCGGGCGGCAGACGACGCAGACGGTCACGGTTCGCAATGCGGACACGTCGCACTCCCTGTGGGTGGGCGGGGTTTCGCTGGGGCGGTATGTGGAGAATTTCGACGACGGGCTGGCGCAGAACTGGCAGTCTTTGCCGAGTTCGAACTGGAAGGTGGAGAATGGAGAGTATGTGAGTGATGGGCAGTTGGCCTTTACTCAGGAGTTGACCTCTCTGTATCAGGGAGAATCCTGGCAGGATTGTTCGTTTCAGGTGGATGTGCAGATTAGCGGATCGGGACTTTCGGGGGCTGGGATTGTGGCGCGTGCGACCGATGATTATAATTGGAATGTGGGTTCAGGCTATCTCTTTCTGATCGTTTCGGATGGGCGTTTTCTGGTTTGGCGGACCGTGAGTGGAAGTCCATCTCTCTTGATTGCTGCGTCCGCTTCTTCGGCGCTCAACCTGTTGGGGTCTAACCGACTGTTGGTGACCGTGTCGGGTGACACGCTCGAATTTTACGTCAATGGGTCGCTGATGTGGCGTGGGACAGACAATGGAGTCTCCGGTTCTGGCCGAGTGGGTCTCCATTCCGTGTTTGACCGGGACAAAATCGTCTATGACAATGTGGTGGTCGAGAGCCCGTTGCCGGTCTATGTGAGTTCGATCAGCGCCGAACAGCAGGGGTATCTGGACTTGGCGGCTCAGGGGTGGCAACCGGAGGAATTGGGGGCGTTGCCGTTCGCGGGCATCCGGGCGGCGAATCCGGTGGCGTTGTCGGTGGCGCAGTCGGAGGCGTTCCGCCTGTTCGATCTGCCCACGACCTTCCCGTTGACGCTGGCGCCGGGCGCCGAGTTTACGTTCCAGGTGGCCCACCATCCGCAGCGGGTGGGAGCGGACACGGGGGCGATTCAGGTCCGGACCAACGATCTGGACCATCCGGATGTCCAGGTGGCATTGAGCGGGACCGGCTTGCCGGCTCCGTTGTCGGTCTCGCCCGAGGGGAGCGTCTGGAGCGAGGGTCCGGTCGGAGGATCGTTCACGCCCACCACGCATACGTTTACGGTGGCCGCGACGGGGAGTTTGACTTGGTCGGTTTCGGCCGGTCAGCCGTGGGTGACGGTGACGCCTTCGAGCGGAACCTTGTCGAATGCGTCCGCGCCGGTGGCGGTGGGGCTCAATGCGCAGGCGGCCGCTCTGCCCGAGGGGGTGTACGAGGCCGCGTTGACGTTCCATGACGCTTCGACGGGCCTGGACACGACCCGCACGGTGCGGTTGCAGGCGTTCACGTCGCCGCGGATGGAGGTTGCTCCCGCGTCGCTGAGCGCCTCGATTCTGCTGGGGGGCGCCACGTCTCGGACTCTGAGTATCGGCAATGCGGCCGGGGCGAATGCGAACCTGTCGGTGCGGTTGGCTTCCCGCGAGACGAAGCGGGTCCTGGCCGAGGCGGTCGAGGCGATCGAGGCGCCGGCGGCGCGGGATTTCGCGCAGATTCAGGACGCGTATGCGTCCGATTTTGCGCTGGTGCGCTTCAAGCCGGGCACGTCGGAAGCGACTCGCGCGAGCGTGGCGGCTTCGGTGGGGGCGGAAGTGGCGCGGACCTACCGGATCATTCCGGATCTGGTTCTGCTCCGTCTTCCTGTCGGGTCGGATCTGCCGACAATTCTGATCAGTCTGAACCAGAATGCGTCTGTCCTGTATGCCGAACCGGATTACCAGCGGGTGGCCGACGGCGTTCCGAACGATCCGGATTTCTCGTCGCAGTGGAACCTGCGCAACACCGGACAAAACGGGGGCACGGTCGGTGCGGATATCGAGGCGGTGAGCGCCTGGGACCGCCAGACGGGCGATCCCAATGTGGTGGTGGCGGTGATTGATACGGGGATCAATTCCGCGTACTCGGACCTGGTCAACAATTTGTGGCTGAATCAGGCGGAAGTGCCGGGGAATGGGGTGGACGACGACGGCAACGGGTATGTGGACGATGTCAATGGGTACGATTTTATTTCCGATGTTGGGAATCCGACGGATTCCTGGAACGGTCACGGGATCGCGGTGGCGAGTGTGATCGGCGCTCAGGGGAACAACGGTGTGGGGATTGCGGGTGTTTGCTGGCAGACGCGCCTGATGGCGCTGAAAGCGCTGGACTCGAACGGATTCGGGTATGACTCGAACCTGATCCAGGCGATCGAGTATGCCGTGATGCAGGACGCGCGGATCATCAACGCGTCCTGGGGCGGGGATGCCTATTCGCAGTCGCTCAAGGACGCGATCGACGCGGCGAACGGCGCGGGCGCCGTGGTGGTGGCCGCGGCGGGCAACACGGCGGCCAACCTGGAAGGGACGCCGCATTATCCGGCGAGCTATGGGTCGAAGAATGTTGTGTCGGTTCTGGCGACCAACAATCTGGATCAGAAGGCCTCGACATCGAGTTATGGCGCGGCGTCGGTGGACCTGGGGGCACCGGGGCTGAACATCCCGACTTTGTTGGGGACTCGTTCGGGATCGTCCTATGCGGCGGCGCAAGTGTCGGGTGCGTGTGCGCTGCTGTTGTCGTCCAACCCGCTGGCACGGGTGCAGGATGTCAAGAAAGCCCTCCTGGATGGGGCGGACCCGGTTCTGCCCGGCTTGTGTGTGTCGGGTGGACGGCTCAATGTGGCGCAGGCGCTCGACCTTTTGCCGCGCCCCTGGTTGACGCTGACGCCCAACGCGCTTTCGGCGATTGCGCCGGGCGCCACGCAGACGGTGGAGGTCGGGTTCAACAACACGGATGCCTTCTATTCGGCCGGTACCTATGAGGCGGAGATTGTGATTGCGTCGAACGACCGCGGCAAGCCGGTTGTGACGGTGCCGGTGACGCTGACGATCGTGAGCGATTCGATCCGGATAGCGCCCACCGATCTTCGGTCTTTTTCCGGCGCGTTGGGTGGACCTTTCTCTCCCACCTCCGCGACGTATGTGATGTCGAACGCCAGTACGGCGAGCAGTTTCGATTACACGATCACGAGCGATGGGGAGTGGCTCGATATTTCGCCCGCGTCCGGGACGCTGGCGCCGGGCTCGTCGGTGACGGTTCAGGTGACGCCGGGGCGTCTGGCGAATCTTCTGGATTTCGGGCGTCATGAAGCGACCGTCGAGTTCCTCAACAGCACGTCCGGCGCCCGGATTCCGTGCCGGGTCGAATTGGATGTGACGTCGGTTTCGCCGGAACTCATCAATTCTGTGCTGGTTTACGATTTTCCGCTCGATACCGATCCGGGATGGACGGTCACGGGCGGATGGGCTTTTGGTACTCCGACGGGTGCGGGTGGGGACCCGACGGCAGGCCATACGGGAACGAGTGTTTACGGGTACAACCTGTCGGGTGGTTATCCCAACAATATGGCTTCGACTGAGTACCTGATGACGCAACCGCTGGATTTTACCGGGTACCTGGCGGTTTCTCTGCAATTCTGGCGCTGGCTGGGAGTGGAAGACAGTAATTGGGATCATGCCTCGATCGATGTGAGCAACGATAACGGGGTGACGTGGACAAGCGTCTGGACCAACCCCAACACCACAATCAACGAGAGCGCCTGGAGCCTTCAAACGTACGACCTTTCGTCGGTGGCGGCGGGCCACGCCAATGTTCGGGTGCGCTGGGGGATGGGCAAGAGCGACAGTGTCTATAACTATTCGGGTTGGAACATTGACGATATTCAATTCTACGGTAGCGTACTCCAGAGACAACTGGCGGTTTCCCCGATGACGGGTCTGGCGGCTCAGGGGGCCCAGCATGGTCCCTTCGAACCGACCAGCGCGACGTATGTTCTGACCAACACCACGACCGGGTCGCTGACCTGGAGCGCGGCAAAGAGCGCCCCGTGGTTCGACGTGACGCCGGCTGCCGGCTCGCTGCTGCCGGGCGAAACCAGTTCGGTGACGGCGGCACTGAACGACCAGGCCCTGTACCTGCATCGGGGTTCGCATTCGGATTCGCTGGTGTTCTCCGCGTCGGTTGGGTCCCCCAAGATCCGTCCGGTGTCGGTGAATGTGTCGCCGTACCATACCGATGCCCTCTATTACTTCCCGTTTGACACCGATCCCGGTTGGACGTGCCAAGGGCAGTGGACGTTCGGGGTGCCGCAAGGTGGGGCGGGCGATCACGGCTATCCGGACCCGACCTCGGGACACACGGGGACGAAGGTCTATGGGTACAACCTGGCGGGAGGGTATCCGAACAATCTGACCTCGACGCAGTACCTGATCAGCAAACCGTTGGATTTTACCGGACAGCCGTTGGTCGGTTTGGAATTCTGGCGCTGGCTCGGGGTGGAACAAAGCATGTACGATCACGCCACGATCGATGTGAGCAACGACAACGGGGTGACGTGGACGAACGTCTGGGCCAATCCCAATAGCACGATCAGCGAGAATGCCTGGTCCCGCCAGACGTATGATCTTTCGGCGGTGGCGGCGGGCCACTCGCAGGTCCGGGTGCGTTGGGGAATGGGTACGTGTGACACGGAGTGGTCCTATGCGGGTTGGAATATTGACGATGTCCTTTTCTTCGGATCGCAGAAATCGTGGCACGAACTGGCGGCTGATCCTGTCGGGGGGATTTTGGCGGAAGGTCTCGTGGGGGGACCGTTTGCACCGGCCAGCACCGCCTATACCCTGACGAACCTGACCTCGCAGACGCTGACGTGGCAGGTGCCCAATCCGGGCAGCCTTCCTTCGTGGTTCCAGATCTCGGAAGTCGGGGGGACGCTGGCGGTGGGGGCGACCACGACGGTGGATGTGGAACTGTCGAGCGCGGCGGCGGCTTTACCGGCAGGGACGTATGTGTATGACCTGCAGTTTGTGGATGTGGCGCATCCGGCCAATGCCGAGGTTCGGCCAGTCCGTCTGACGATTCTGCCCCGCTACGGCGAGATCGCGGTGACGGATTCGGTGGCGCCTGGCGACGACCGCAACGTGCCGTTTGGCGAACTGGCGGTTGGACTGGTGACCACTCAGACGGTCACGGTCCAGAATTCGAACCCCTTGTACGATCTGACGGTCACGTCAGTCTCCTTGCAGGGACCGACGCCCTATTCCGAGGACTTTTCGGATGGGTTGGCGCAGGGCTGGCAACCGGCCACGGGGACGTGGTCGGTGACGGGAGGCGAGTACCGGGTAGAGGCCGCGGTGCAGACCCTGGTGTGTTCACGATACATGAATAAAACGTGGTCGGATGTGGAGGCCGAGGTGAAAGCCCGGCGGGTGACGACGGATTCCGGTACCGGCTACGCCGGCTTGATGTTGCGTGCGTCCGCCGATTACAATTTCGACAATACCGGCACCGGCTATGGCTTCCTCATTGATGCCCGGAATAGCACCTATCTGGTTTTCTATGGAAATGCCGTGGCGTTCTCCGGGATTGCCGGATGGACTGTTTCGCCCGTGATTCAATCGGATGTGAATGTGATCAAGGCGTCGGCGGTGGGGACGCAGTTGAAGTTCTACGTCAACGGAACACTCGTGTGGCAGGGGACGGACAGCCGGGCTGCGTCCGGGCATGTGGCGATTACCGGCCTGGCGAGTTCGGGTCAGGCGACGTTCTTTGACGACGTCCGGGTGGAAACACTTGATTCGAATTTCCGGTTGAGCAAACAGCCGGGAGTCTTCCCGATGACGCTGACGCCGGGTACGTCGGCCACGTTGGACGTGGGCTTTGTCCCCAAGTTTGTGGGATTGACCACGGACACGTTGACGGTTACCAGCGACGATGAAACCCATCCTGTGGTGACGGTGGCGTTGAGTGGGACGGGGGTGTCGGCCGATTTCGCGGTGACGCCGGCGGACGGTTTGACCGCCTCGGGGCATCCGGGCGGGCCGTTCACTCCGGCCTCGAAGACGTATTCTCTGTTCACTCCCCAGGCGGGAGTGGCCTTGGAATACTCGGCGAGTGTCAACCAGCCGTGGGCACAAGTGTCGCCCAGCACGGGAACTCTGGTGGGGCAGACGACCGCCTCGCTGACGGTGAGCCTGACGGCTGCGGCGGCGGCGTTGCCGCAAGGGGGCCATACGGCGACCCTGTCGGTCCTCAATAAGATCACCGGGCAGGTCTTCACCCGCCCGATCTCCCTGACGGTCTTCACCTCGCCGATTATCGAGATGTCGCCTGCGTCTCTCTCCGCTTCGTTGTTGCCGGGGGCGACTCAGACCAAGTCGTTCTTTGTGTCCAACAATTCCGGTGCGGATGCGAATCTGAATGTGAATCTGGGCATAGAGCCGGTCACGGGCGATGCGTCCTGGCTTTCGACGACCCCCACGGCGGTCACGGCGCTGACGCCGGGCAACGCGCAGGTGATTCAGGTGCGCTTTGCTCCGGAAACGGTTCCGCCGGGGTCCTATGAGGCGAATCTTGTGGTGGCGTCGAACGATGTGAACACGCCGGTTGTCCGGGTGCCCGTGACATTGACGGTGCTTGACGAGGGCCTGCGGGTCAGTCCGCTCGACGCGTGGAGTGCTTTCGGTCCGCAGGGCGGCGAGTTCACGACCGAGAGTTCGGAACTGGTGGTGAGCAATGTGGGGACGGCGGCGATCGCGTGGACGGCCAATACCGGGGTTCCGTGGTGCGAATTGACGTCGGTTGGCGGATCGCTGGCGGCGGGTGCGTCGGTAACGACGACGCTCCGGTTGACGAATGCGGCCTATCTGTTGACGCCGGGCGTTTACACGACCCAGGTGGCCTTCACAAATCCCGCGACCGGTTCGGTCTATCGCCGGACCGTCACCTTGACTGTGCAGGCTGTGATTCCGGACTTGGTGAATTTGTACTGGTTCCCGCTCGATACCGATCCGGGGTGGACGGTTCAGGGGCAGTGGGCTTTCGGAACCCCGACGGGTGGGGCCGGTGACCAGGGAAATCCGGACCCGACCTCGGGACACACGGGGACGAAGGTTTACGGATACAATCTGGCGGGTGGTTACCCCAACAGTATGGCCACGACTCAGTACCTGATCAGCCAGTCGCTGGATTTCTCCGGGCAGACCACTGTTTATTTGAGATTCTGGCGCTGGCTGGGAGTGGAACAAAGTCAATATGATCATGCCTCAATTGATGTGAGTAACGATAACGGGGGGACGTGGACGAGCGTCTGGGCGAATTCCACCAGTACCATAAACGAGAATGCCTGGAGCCTTCAGACGTACGACCTTTCGGTGGTGGCGGCAGGGCATGCCCAGGTACGAGTGCGTTGGGGCATGGGAACGACCGACAGTTCGGATCACTATGCGGGGTGGAACATTGACGACATTGCGTTCTGTGTTCCTGCTAATCCGGGGCTCAAGATAACGCCTTCGAATGTGGCGTGGAACCCGACGGGACGCGAGGGCGGGCCGTTCACGCCCGCGACGGCGCAGTACCGGTTGCGGAACCTGTCGAGTTCGGCTCTGAACTGGGATTCGGTGACCAGCGCCGGTTGGGTGGTCGCCACCCCGACGTCGGGGACGCTGGCGTCGGGCGAGGCGGTGGATGTCGCGCTCTCGCTCGATACCACCGTGACGGCGTTTACCGGGACTTATCCGACTCCCGCCCGGTATGCAGACGCGGTGACGTTCTTCCAGACCAACGGGGTGAGTACGTCCAGGACGGCTTCGGTGAACCTGGATGTGACGGCCCGCCCGGGTCGGATCAAAGTGCTCGACTCGGTGCCGTCCGAGGAAGACCTGCGGGTGCCGTTCGGGAACCGCATGGTGGGGACGGCGACGACCGAGACGGTGACAATCCACAACAGCGATCCCACCCACGAACTGGTGGTGAACAGTATCGGACTGTCCGCGTCGGTTGGGTATGAAGAAGATTTTGGCAGTGGTCTGGCGGAAGGGTGGGTTCCCTCGAATCCGGCGCAATGGCAGGTGGTCTCGGGTGAATACCGGGCGCAGGGAATCGGTATCATGCAGTCCTTCTATACAGGGACGGTCTGGGGCGACTTGTCCGTGCGGGTGAAGATGCGGCGCGAGGCGCCGAGCGATCATGCCCAGGGAGTGGCGTTGCGGGCGTCGGACGATTTCAATTGGGACACCAACGGGGGGCGCGCCTACGCCACGGCCTTCTCGGGGAACGGCAGTTTCTGGGTTGGAAAGTTTACGGGAAGCGGTTTCAGTTTCCTGCAGAATTGGACGCCTTCGCCATTCCTGAACACGGCGGCAGGCGCGACCAATGAGGTGCTGTTCGTTGCGGTTGGAAATCAACTGCGTGTCTATCTCAATGGCAACCTGGCCTGGTCGGGGACGGACGGTACCATCACGGAAGCGGGGAAAGTGGTTCTGATCGGATATGGAACATCGGCCACGGACACCTATTACTTTGACGATCTCCAAGTTGAGGATTCGCCGGTAGGAGTCTTGAACGTTCTGGATCCGGTTCAGGCTTGGTACAATGCGCATCCGGCAGCGGGGGGAACCCCGCAAGTGGCGCCCGCGGAGGATGTTTTTGAGTCCTATCCGGGTGGTGATCCGGTACTGAGCGCGGTTGCGGATGTGGGGGTTCTGGCGGCGGCAACCAATGGCAGTTTCCGATTCTCGACGCCGGTTTCGTTCCCGTATTCCATCGTGCCGGGCGGCGATCTGGTGTTGCAGGTCGGATACCATCCGCTGGCGGTGGGGGCGAAAGAAAAAACGTTCTTGAAAATCCGGAGTTACGAGGACACGAAGCCGAAGATTTACGTTTCCCTCACCGGCCAGGCAGTTTCGCAGGTCTTTACGGCGACCCCG
Organism: Candidatus Sumerlaeota bacterium; assembly: GCA_035353095.1. Lineage (GTDB taxonomy): Bacteria > Sumerlaeota > Sumerlaeia > UBA8349 > UBA8349 > DAOPYU01. Next base: position 10,351 of record DAOPYU010000052.1, read on the forward strand.
GACGAGAACTTTGTGGTCCGGGGATTGGGTGATGGAACGTTCGATTCGACCGAGAAACTCTATGTCGTCACCAACCAGAGTACGAACACCGCGGTCGCCTGGTCGGCGACGGCGAGCGCGGACTGGTTTGAGACGGTTCCCGCCACCGGAACTCTGAATCCCGCCACGAGCGCTTCGTTGGCGGTGCGGTTGACCGCCAAGGCGCAGCAGTTGCCGATCGGGATCACGCAGGAACTGCTGACGATTCGGGACTTGACGTATGGTCAGGTGACGACCCACACGGTGCGGGCCGAGGTGCTTTCCGGGGCGCAGGTTTCCGTGGCGCCCACGTCGGTGACCGCGACGTTGATGCTGGGCGAGACGACCACGCTGCCGCTGACGGTGAGCAATGCGTCCGGGGCGAACGAGGCGTTGAGTCTTCTGGCGTCGGTGCGGGAAACCTCGCGGTCGCTGGCGAGTGTGTCGGTGACGGGACTCAAGAAGGTCCAGGCGGCGAAGACGCTCGATGCGCCGGACAAGGGTTCGATGCCTCCGGCGAACTTCAGCGCCGAGGCGGCGCCGAACCAGCTGCTGGTGCGGTTTGCGCCGTCGGCCAGCGTGCCGCGCAGCGGTCACGTGTTGAATGGGAATGTTTCCGCCGAGGCGGTGCGGGCTCAGACGCTCACGGCGATCTGCGCGGGTGCGACGATCGAGAAGGACGTGTCGCTGGTGCCGGGTCTGTGCGTGGTGAACGTGCCGTCCACCGTCGGAGTGCAGGAAGCGGCGACGGCGTTGAACAATTCGCAGGATGTGCTCTATGCTGAGCCGAATTACCGGTTGAAGATTCACGAGACGATTCCGAACGATCCGAATTTCAGCCTGCTGTGGGGGATGCACAACACCGGTCAGGCGGGCGGAACGCCCGACGCGGATATTGACGCGCCCGAGGCGTGGGACACGGCCACGGATGCGTCGAATGTGATCGTGGCGGTCATTGACACCGGCGTGGACTACAACCACGAGGACCTGAAAGCCAATATCTGGACGAACCCGGGCGAAATCCCCGGGAACGGTCTCGACGACGACGGCAACGGGTATGTGGACGATATTCACGGTTACGACTTCGCCAATGGCGATGCCGATCCCATGGACGACCACAGCCACGGGACGCACTGCGCGGGGACGATCGGCGCGGTGGGGAACAACGGTCTGGGCGTGGCGGGTGTCGCGTGGAAGGCCAAGATCATGGCGATGAAGTTCCTCGATTCCACCGGGAATGGCGATACCGCGAATGCCGTTTATTGCATCCAGTATGCCGTTCAGAACGGGGCGCGGGTGCTGAGCAACTCGTGGGGCGGGGGGAGTTACTCCCAGGCCCTGAAGGATGCCATCACTGCGGCGGGGAACCAGGGCGTTCTGTTTGTGGCCTCGGCGGGGAACGATTACGGAGTGAACAACGATGTCACGCCGTCCTATCCGGCCAGCTACGATTGTTCGAACATCATTGCGGTCATGTCCACGGATCGCAACGACGCGGTTTCGGATTTCTCGAACATCGGACCGAGCTCGGTGGATATTGCCGCGCCGGGCAGTTCGATTTACAGCTGTCTGCCGGGAAGTCTGTATGGATACAAGAGTGGCACCTCGATGGCGGCGCCGCATGTGTCGGGCGCCTGTGCCCTGTTGCTGGGACGTAACCTGGGCTGGACGGTCACGCAGGTGCAGCAGGCGCTCTACTCGACCGTGGACCCGGTGGTGCCGGGCTATTGCAAGACGGGCGGGCGGTTGAACCTGCAGCGTGCGCTCAGCACGGGGGTGTCGTGGCTGGCGGTGGCGCCCAAGACGGTTTCGGGGGTGGCGCCCGGCTCTTCGACGGCGCTTCAGGTGACGCTCGACACGACGGGTCTCGAACCGGGACAATATCAGGGCGAGGTGCGGATTGACTCGAACGACCCGGATCATCCCCGGACGAATGTGCCGGTCACGCTGGTTGTGCAATATGAAGGGATACGCGTGACACCGACGGCTCCGGTCGCGCTGAGCGGGACCCGGGGGGGGCCGTTCACTTCGGCCATCGCGGAGTATCGGGTCCTGAACCCGACCGGTGCGGCGATGAACTGGAAGGCGACCCCGCAGCAGGGGTGGTTGACGGCGACGCCGGCCTCCGGCACGCTGGCTGCGGGCGAATCGGTGACGGTGTTCGTGACGGTCAACACCACCGGGAACATGCTGTCGGTCGGCTCGCACACGGGTCAGGTTGCGTTCCGCGACTTGGCGATGAGCAGCGATGTGATGCGCGAGGTGGATCTTACCGTTACGCCGTTACCGCTGACGCGGGTGTATTACTGGCCGCTGGATACGAATCCCGGCTGGCAGGTGGAAGGCCAGTGGGCGTTCGGTCAGCCGACGGGAGCCGGTTCGGTGGCGCCGGACCCGACCGGGGGCCATACGGGACAGAATGTCTATGGCTACAATCTGTCGGGCGACTATGACAACTACATGACGGCGCGTTACCTGACGACCGAGGCGATTGATTGCTCGGGGCTGCGCAATGTGACGCTGTCCTTCTGGCGCTGGTTGTGTGTCGAGGATTCGGTGTACGACAAGGCGGCCATCGAGGTGAGCCGCGATGGCGCGAACTGGACGACGGTGTGGAGTCATTCGGAAGGAACATTGACCGACACGGCGTGGCAGGAGGTCTCGTACGACATTTCCGCCGTGGCGGATGGTCAGCCGCAGGTTTTTGTGCGCTGGGCGATGGGACCGACTGACGACGGCAATACCTACGCGGGATGGAACATTGACGACATTGCCATTCTGGCCGACCCGGACGATGGTCTGGGGGTCAGTCCGGCGGCGGGTCTGGTGGCGCAGGGGTATCAGGAAGGCCCGTTCACGCCGGCTTCGGCGCTGTACCACCTGACGAACCTGACGACGGGGACCTTGAACTGGGAATCGCAACTCAGTACGGGTTCCTGGGTGACGGTGACGCCTTCGACCGGGACGCTGACGGCGGGGCAGAGTGTGGATGTGACGGTGGCGTTCAATGCCGGGGCGGGGAACCTGTCCGTGGGCGCTCATGCGCTCGAGGTGACTTTCAAGCCGGTGGGCAGTGTTCGGGGCGATGCGCGGACGGTGGATCTGACGGTGCTGGCGCGGCCCGGCAAGGTGCAGGTGCTCGACTCGATCGCGCCGCAGACCGACCTTCAGATGCCGTTTGGAACCCAGGTGGTTGGAACGCGCACGACCCAGACGCTGACGGTTCAGAACACGAGTTCGAAGTATCCGCTGACCCTTATGAGTATTGGATCGTACCTGTACCAGAATAGTTTCGGTGGGAGTGGAGTCCCGTCGGGTTGGACGGCTACGCCGCCTGCGAACTGGGAACTGGATTCGGGCGCTTACCGCGCACGGGGAACAGGGTACATGCAGTCCTTGTATGCGGAACAATCCTGGACGGATGTCTCGGTGCGGGTGAAGATGCGGCGCTCCGCTCTGGAGACGAATGCCCAGGTTGTGGTGTTGCGGGCGACGGATGACTTCAACTGGGCTGCCGGGACCGGCAAGGCCTACCTGGCTGGAGTTTCCTGGAATGGCTATTTCTATGTTGCAAAATATACGGGGAGCGGCTTTGTATTCATACAATCCTGGACATATTCGCCGTTCCTGAATACGGCCCCCGATTCGACCAATGAGGTTCGGTATGTCGCGAACGGGGATCAACTGCGGGTTTACCTGAATGGAAATCTGGCCTGGTCGGGTTCGGATACGACTGTAACGGGACCCGGGATGGTCGGCTTCATGGCCTATAGTGCGGCAGATCCGACCGCGACTTATTATTTCGACGATCTGGTGGTCGAGATACCCTCTGCGAGTCTGTTGAGTGTTCCGGATGCGGTCCAGGCTGGGTTCAACGCACAGCCGGTTGCGGATGGAACGTCTGAAGTGGCGCCGTCCATCGAGGCGGATTCGGAGGCGGTTCTGGCCTCCATCCGGGCGGGTGTTTCGGAAACGAAGGAGGTATTAGCGGAGGGGTACTCGCTCAGCGGACCCGATCTGCCGATGACGATTCCGCCGAACGGGTCGGCCACCTTCGATGTGGGATTCGCGCCGACGGTTCCGGGCGATGTGGCTTCGTTCCTGATCGTCCAGACGGATGATCTGGAAACGAGTTTGACGCGGGTGGAACTGAGTGGACGCGGGGTGGCGGATGCGCTCGAGATGACGCCGGCGGGTGGGTTCAATTCCGCCGGACGCCCCGGTGGGCCGTTCACGCCGACCTCCGCGACGTATGTCGTGACGAATGTGACGGGAACCAGCGCTTCCTGGTCGGCCTCGGTCGCACAAGGGTGGCTTGCGGTGACGCCTGCCAGCGGAACGCTGGACGGGCATAGTTCCGTGACGCTGACTCTGAGTCTGACCCCGGCGGCCCTGGCCTTGCCGAACGGGATCACGACAGACACGCTGACGGTGCTTAATACGGAGACCAGCTACACGCTGACGCGTCCGGTGACACTGACGGTGGAACCCACGCCGACGGTTGAGGTGGACACGACTCCCATCCACGTGGATCTCTATAAGGATGGACAGGCGAGCCGGACTTTGACGATCGGAAACGCCGCCGTGGCGGACCTGCCGCTCGACTTCACGCTGAAGACGGGAGTGGTCGTAACCTCGGTTGAGGCGAAACTGCCCAGGTGGTTCCGCGTGAGTCCGACTTCGGCCACGGCTGTGGCGGCGGGGAGTTCGGTGGATGTTTCGGTGGTCTTCTCGGCGGTTGGCTTGAACCCCGGAAACTATGCGGGGATGATTCGGATCAACACGAATGATATCGTCCATCCCACCGTGTATGTCCCGGTGTCGCTTCAGGTGAGTGCGGACCCGCTTGAGGTCTCGCCTCTGGCGGATCAGGTATCGAGCGGCGTGCGGGGAACGACTTTCGCCCCGGCGCAGTTCGAGTATGCCCTGTATAACAGTGGGACGAGTGCGTTGTCGTGGTCGGCGGCGTTGAGCGGGGGCAGCTGGTTGTCGCTCGACACGGCGTCCGGTTCGCTGGCGTCCGGAACCACCACAACGGTTCATGTTTCGG